>DASXKM010000485.1:0-15107 GCA_036496825.1 Puia sp.
TGATTTCTCTCAAACATGTATTTGCCACCCAGGGTAGGGAAGTAAATGTAGTGGTGACCGGTATTTACCGTGATTATCCAGCGAATTCACATTTCAAACCCGATTATATTATCAACATGAATGCTCTCCATACTGTATATGGTGAGCATTTTGCTGAATATCTGGAAGGTGATCATTTTAGCCAGTATGAAAATTTTTTTGAAACCTATGTTGTACTGAAACCGGGTGCCGATATCAAACCCATACATGCTGTCTTAAATACACTGGCCACTCAAATGCTTAAATCGAGTGCCGGAAATGTTCCCCCCGGATCAAAATTTGAAGGTTTCACCATCAAACTGGCCGATATCCATTTTGATTCTAAAAGTTTATGGGAAGACAATTCAAACACCCATGGTGACAAGGTCTATCTCACTATTTTCAGTGTGATAGCCGTTATGATCATGATCATTGCCTGCATAAATTATACAAACCTGGCTACTGCACGTTCAGTAAAAAGAGCAAAAGAAGTGGGTTTGCGAAAATCCTTTGGAAGTATGCGCTTCGAAATAGCGACTCAGTTTTTTCTCGAATCTTTCCTGATGACGCTCTGCGCCCTTATCATGTCTGTTCTACTGGTTTTTATTTTTCTGCATCCGTTTAATCAGGTGGCGCATAAATCCTTCGGCATGGGGTCATTACTGGATCCATATATGATAACATTGATCGGGATCATTGTGCTTTTTATGACTTTCATAGCAGGCTTTTATCCTGCTTTATATCTCTCTGCTTTTCAACCGGTGAAAGTATTGAAGGGTCAGATTATAAAAGGTAAGGGTGCAGAGTTTTTGCGTAAAACCCTTGTCACCATTCAATATACTGTTTCGCTGGGGTTGATCATTTACACGCTGATCGTAATACAGCAGATGGATCAATTGAAAACGACAAAACTGAATGAGCAGGGCAGCCAGATTATGGCGATACGTTTTGGCGGGATTGCACAACAGGAAAGATTTGAAACATTCAAACGTTCTGTATTGCAGGATCCGCAGATTGAACATGTAACCATGGCCAACCATTTACCAAGGCTGGATTATTTTGGATACATTGGCCACACCTTCAAGTTTCCCGCACTGGCAGATAAGGATATGCAATGGAATCAGCTAAGTGTGGAATATGATTTTCCGAAAACTTTTAATCTTGAATTTATTTCAGGTCGTGATTTTCAATTGGGTAATCTAAATGACAGTAATTCTCTTATTCTGAATGAGGCAGCGATTCAGGCATTAAATAAACCAACCGGTGATGTGATGGGTACGATGGTAAAGGATCCCAGAGATACAAACCGTCTTTACCGGGTGATCGGCGTCGTGAAAAATTTCCCCTTCCGGTCCATGCACCAACCCATCGAGCCACTGGTTCTGAATCCACATCTTGACCGGATCGACAAAATCACTTATATTAAATTACCCGCCGGAAAATTTCAGGAGAAAATTGCCGATATAGAAAAAAAATGGAAGGCTTCTTTTCCGGGGGCCGGATTTGATCACTGGTTTGTGAGCGATGAATTCAACCGGATGTATCAGGTAGAAAGCACGATTTCCTCACTGGCAAAAATATTTGCCGTACTCGCCATTCTGATCACCATCATGGGTGTGCTGAGTCTGGCCTCTTATACTGCGGAACAGAGAACCAAGGAAATCGGAATCAGAAAAGTACTTGGTGCCGGAGATAAACAGGTGGTTGCACTTTTTGCTACGATTTTTGTCAGAATATTTATTGTTGCCAGTCTGATTGCGATTCCGGTGTCCTGGTATTTCGCTTATAAGTGGCTACAGAGTTTTGCATACCGGATTACAATCAGTCCGATGATTTTTATTTTGAGTCTGATCGGTCTGTTGATGGTCACGTTGCTGACGGTCAGTTATGAGATCTGGAAGTCAGCCAGGGCCAATCCGGTGACAGCACTGCGAACAGAATAATCCGGAAGCATCATGCATTTCAGGAAACCCGATCACGTCAGGGATTTTAATTCTGACGTCTCGGGGCTGAATGAAATTGTGAAACCGGTACCGCTTATTCCCAATGGTGGAATCTGGTATCAGATGGTGGATATACAACTCCACATTCGTACTGAAAATGAGATCAATACATCCAAAGGCATCCCCATTTGAGGTTTCAGATTTAGATGAAACGAAGCAACATTTAACCCCACATGGCGTTACTCTAAAAGAGAAAACACGATTCCCCGGGCAAAAACGGTTTTCATTTTTGACCCGTTTAATAACAGAATAGAGTTGTTACAAAAAATCTGATTTGGGATCTTATACATGCCGCATGAAATATATATTGTGCCTGTTTTTTCTGACAGCCGGTTACGTAAATTATGGACAGTCCTCTTCACCTGACCGTTATGTAATACTTCCATTTGACAAGATGACTTATACTTCTCTGCCTGCAGAGTGTACCCAGGCAACATTGAACAATGAAGATTTTGCCAATATCGACCGGGTATTATCATTTTGTGTGAATAAATACAACCGGTCACAGACTACCGTTTACAGAGAAATCGTAAAAAAACTACCTGATCAGGATCTTAGAATCGACGACTACGTTATAGATCTGAAACGTTACTACCGCCAGTATATGGTTGTATATAATAAAAACGGCGAAAAAGAGGTATGGGTCAATTGTTTTTGTAATATTCAATCGCTCGGTTACTGGAGGGAGAAAGCCGTTATCGTCATGGGTGGCGGAAACTGTTTTTTTAATGTCCGAATTAATCTGACCAGAAAATCTTTTTCTGATTTTATGGTGAACGGCCTGGCATAATCAGGCGGGATTCATCCGGTTAAAAGCTGCTTTCAATTCTTCAGGACCTGCTTTTGACATCGCTTCACTAAATCCAAAAACCAATTCATCTTTTCTATCTTTCAGCTGCACAAATGCCGATTCAATAAAAGCACTTACGGGAGGAAAGTCAATGTGCAAACCTTTTCCGCCGAGATTCGTGTTTAGGGCTGGCGGAATGATTTCTATCACTTCAATATTTTTAGATTTCAGCAAATGACGCAGGGACAGCGTAAAGGAATGGATAAAAGCTTTCGTAGCTCCGTAAACAGGCGTTTTTGTCAGCGGTGTAAACGCTAAGCCCGAGCTTACATTCATAACAGTATGCAGGGATTTTAGCTGTGTGAACAACGACGTCAGATGGATGGGAGCTTCTATATTGATTGCCAGTTCCTCCTTTGCGCGCTGATAAAAGTCCGGATCGGAAAAAGACATCCATTGCTGAATACCTGCATTATTCACCAGCACATTCAAATCATGGTGATTTTCCGAGATCCAGTTAAACAATTCCAGACGATCTTTCTCTACTGACAGGTCGCAGACCCTTGTAATTACAGAGGGGAATCTGGCGACCACTTCATTTAGAACCGATTCACGCCTTCCGCAAATAATAACGGTATTTTTTTCCTGTATAAATCTTTCCGTTAGTCCCAGGCCGATACCACTGGCACCGCCGGTAATCAGAATTTTATTATTTCTTAAATCCATTTGTATCATTTTTACTTTTACAAAGATGGCGCGGGTAAATGATATTTTATGAAATTTTACGCTACGTGGATAGAATGAGAGGTTTTAAACCGGCAGCACGATAATAAATTCTGTAAACTCAGACTCCTTTGAAAGGACGCTGATTTCTCCGGCGTGCGCTTTGATGATATCATAACTTAATGACAATCCAAGACCCGTTCCCTGTCCGGTTGGTTTGGTTGTGAAGAAGGGTTGAAAAATCTTATCCAGCAATTTTTGCTCTATTCCATTACCATTATCTTTCAACCTAATTTCCAGTTGGTTACCGGTCAATTTTGTGTGAATGAAAATTTCCGGCTGGTAATCTTTGGGATGTTGTTTTCTTTTTTCGTTCATTGAATAGAACGAGTTATTAAAAAGATTGAGGAAAACCCGCCCGAGGTCCGAAGATACGACCTGTATGCGGCGGATTTGTCTGTCAAATTCGGTGTGAATGACGGCGTTGAAAGAATTTTCTTTAGCTCTAAACCCATGATAACTGAGTCTCAAATATTCCTCAGCCAATGCATTTATATCGGTAAGTTCTTTTTGACCGGAATTGCTCCGGCTATGCTGTAACATGCCCTTGATGATAGCGTCTGCTCTTTTACCGTGCTGATTTATTTTTAAGTCGTTTCCCCTGATTTCACGAAGAACGACTTTGGAATTTTCCAGGTTGCCCTTATTTATTTCCTGTTCGGCTTCGTCCAGTAATTCTGTGTTGATTTCTGAAAAATTATTTACAAAGTTCAACGGATTTTGAATTTCGTGCGCAATACCGGCTGTAAGTTCACCCAATGAAGCCATTTTTTCTTTTTGTATTAACTGGGCCTGGGTAAGTTTCAGTTCTTCGTATGCTTTTTCGATTTTTATTTTATCTTTTTGCTTCTGTCTGTTATTGCGGTAAAGTAGAAAAGCAAGCAGTAGGAAAATGCTTAATGCGGTCACTAATGTATAGATTCTTGCTCTGTTCCTGTTTCTTTCTTCAGTTGCGCTTATTTTCTGCTGACGCTGAATTTCGTTGAATGCAAATTGCTGGAATTGCTGCCCCTTGGACTGGTTGAATACGCTGTCTTTTGCAGCCACCATGATTTTCAAATATTTCAGCGTACTATCCGCGTTGTTTTCTGATTCGTATACATTTGCGAGTATCCTGCTGGCATCGAGCGTGTATTCGCCATAATTATGATCCTGGCATAACCGAAGTGAAATCTTGCCGTAAAATAATGCGGAATCCTTCAAATTCATATTGTAGAAAAGACTGGCGAGATTATTATAATTTCTTGCCAGGAAATAAATATTATAGTATTGCAAACTTTGAATGATACCCCGGCGTAAATAATATTCGGCTTGTTTATAATCGTGTTTTTTTTGATAAACCGTACCGAGCGCCCCGCAGGCCAGCGCAAAAAATCTTTGAACATCTTTTCTCGAGTGCAATCCGAGATTGAATCCTCTGTTAGCATACCACATTGCCGAATCATCCTGATTTAAAACATTATACAGATTTGCCATTTGGGAATATGCAAAATATACGTCATACTGCGGCAGACCAGCTTCCCGCTGACTGGACATGGCTGAAAAGAGAAAATCTTTCGCTCTTGGATAATCCCGCATTTCGAGGTTTAGTAATCCGAGGAAATAATATGGAATGACGACGAAATTTCTTAAGCGCTTAAACTCTTCTCCAATTTTTTGTATGTTGAGAGCTGCTTCGAGCGCTTTTGGATAATTGCCCTGACAATTGAAAGCAAAAAACATGCTCCTGTAACCCATGTATTTTCCAAGAGAAAATTTTAATTTCTCCGAAAGGCTAAGCACCTGAGAGGCATAAAAGAGGCCACTGTCAGCCTGAACAAATCCATAATATTCCGCAATAGAACTCAGCGCCTTTACTCTGGATGTATCTTCATTTTTAGCTTTGTTCAGCTGTTTTCTCAGGCTGTCCAAATAAGGATTTTGACCTAAGGAGTAAGTATATGCTGAAATGAATAATAAGAAACAGAAAAAAGATTTCATCCAATGAATTTAAAAGATGCCATACAGTTTCCTGTGATTTGATATACCCGGCTGCTAAGCAGGTTTGGTTCCTATAAATTAATATCGTTCACTTCCCGGAATCTACTCTTAAATTACTAAATTAGTGTTACTCTAAGCTAAAGATTAGTGACTTAGCGCAAGCCTGCTTCTCCGGCCCCGGAAGATATATGAATTCAATATGGTATAAGACGGAAGCACAGAACCGAAGGGGTGAGGTCAATTTTTTTAACCTGTTTCAATGAAAAGATCCGTCTTAACGTTGTTCGTCGTTCTGGGAATTACCGGTGTTTGTGCTCAAGCCGATATCGGATCTGCATTTGCAAATGATAATTATGCAGATAGCCTGGTCAGTCAGGTAAAAAAAACCGGGGAGGATACATCCCGGGTAAAATTATTCATCGCACTCGGTGATTACTATACATTTATCCGTCAGGATAGTTCCATTTTCTATTTTGCAAAGGGTATAGAGCTCGCTGAAAAAATTAATTACACTGTTGGCAGTTATGCTGGTTATGCAAAACTGGCATTCGTATTAAATACTGCCAGTAATTATGGAAAAGCGTTGGAAATGGCATTGAGAAGTCTGCGGGTGGCAGAAAAATTTACTGTGGGCCGTCGGGAAAATATGGCCAGGAGCTATAACCTGATGGGACTTATTAACCGGCGAAATGGTAATGATACGATTGCCAGGAATCAGTGCCGTCAGTCTATCCAATTGTATGAAGAAGCCGGAATAACACCAGCATCCGGAAATATGAATTTCGGCCCTTTTTTAAATCTGGCGCTGGTATATTTAAATTGGAAGAATTGGGATTCAGCACTCTATTATGCAAAAAACGGCTATAATATAACCGTGCATTATCCCCCACGGGCACAGGCTCAGCTTTCTGTAACGGCATCCACACTGGCCAGCATATATGCCCGGACAGGAAAGATTCAGCTGGCACACGAATACTTTCTTCAGGGGATCGAAGCGGACAAGAAATTTAACGTCCCTCTGCTGCGAGTCAGATTATATAATATTTATGCCGGATTTTTTAAGAATACCGGTCAGTTGGATTCGGGTATCTTTTATGCAAAGGCAGCCTTGCAATTGTGTCGCAACCATCAGTTCGGAGAACATGCTACGGATGCGGCGAATCTGGTTGCCGGGTCTTATGAATCGCTTGGTAAATCCGATAGCGCCCTGAAATATACAAAGCTTTTTATGGCAGCAAAGGATACGATCTTTAACCAGTCCAAGCTTACCCAGATTCAGCTGCTGAATTTTGACGAAGGGCAGCGTCAAAAGGATATTCGGAGAGAAATTGATACAGCGCGGGAGAGATTTACAAACCAAATCAGGTTCTACGTATTAGTAGCGACTGCCGCCATATTTTTATTGATCAGCATTATTTTGTTCAGAAATAACAGGAATAAACTCATTGCAAATAAAGCACTGGAACTACAAAAAAAAGAAGTTGACCAGCAAAGAAACAAAGCGGAAAATGCATTGCATGAACTGAAGTCGACACAAACACAGTTAATCCAGTCCGAAAAAATGGCATCGCTGGGTGAACTTACAGCCGGTATTGCGCACGAAATTCAAAATCCCCTGAATTTTGTAAACAACTTTTCGGAGATTAACCGGGAATTGCTGGTTGAATTGAAAGACGAAATCGAGAAGGGCCATTTGAGCCAGGCAAAAAGCATGGCAACCGACATCATCGATAATGAAGATAAAATCCTGCATCATGGCAAGAGAGCTGACGCGATCGTAAAAGGTATGCTGCAACATTCGCGATCCGGTTCCGGTCAGAAAGAAATTACAGATATCAACGTACTTGCAGATGAATATCTGCGGTTGGCATATCATGGTTTGAAGGCAAAGGATAAAACTTTTCATGCAAAACTTCAAACAGAATTTGACCCGTCCATTGGGAAAATGCCGGTTGTTCCACAGGATATGGGACGCGTACTTTTGAACCTTTATAACAATGCATTTTACGCTGTTTCGGAGAAAAATAAACAGGTTCCGGAAGGGTATGAACCAACTGTGGATGTCGCAACAAAACTTATTCGAGACCAATGGGAGATCCGGATAAAAGACAATGGGAACGGGATTCCCCCGAAGGTGGTCGATAAGATCTTTCAGCCATTTTTTACTACCAAGCCGCCAGGTCAGGGAACAGGACTTGGACTGAGTATGAGTTATGATATTATAAGAGCGCATGGAGGCAGCCTGACCGTACATACCGATGAGGGAAAAGGGGCTGAGTTTGTAATCCGGGTACCTGTGTCGTAATGTTTTTCCATACAGACCCCGATTGTTTGAAAATTTAAGTCAGTTTAATAATCAATGAATCAACAAACATGAAATTGCGCGTTATTGTCCTTGGTGCGGGTTTTGGAGGACTTGAACTCAGTACTATTTTATCTGATGCCATCGGCGGGGATCTGGATCTGAAGTTGATAGATAAAAGCGATACTTTTTATTTTGGTTTTTCCAAACTTGATGTGATGTTTGGCCGCGTACCGCCCGAGTCGGTAAAAATTCCCTACAGCAATATTAAGAAGGCGGGCATTCACTTTCTTCGGGAAACGATCGCAGGCATTGATCCAGTCGGAAGAAAAGTAACGACAGATCAGGCGATTCATGAAGCGGATGTGTTAGTGGTTGCGTTGGGAGCAGATTATGATTTGGCGGCGACACCGGGCCTCGCTGAAGGAGCCAACGAATTTTATTCTTTTGAAGGCGCCACAAAATTGCGCCATGTGATTCCCCGTTTTACGAAAGGACATGCCATCGTGGGTGTTACCTCAGCGCCCTTCAAATGTCCCCCTGCGCCCAGTGAAGCTGCACTTTTGCTGCATGATTATTTAATTGAAAAGGGAGTCAGGAAATCCTGTAAAATCAGTATCGTTATGCCATTCAGCGTTCCGATTCCTCCCTCTCCCGATACTTCGCAGGCATTGCTGGCCGCATTTAAGGAAAGGGAAATTGACTTTATACCGAAACACCTGGTACGTGCCATTGATCCCATTCGGCATATGGCCATTCTCGATGATGAATCCGAAATGCCATTTGATTTGTTTCTTGGCATTCCGAAGCATTGTGCTCCTGAAGTTCTGAAGAATAGCGGACTGCTGGTAAACGGATGGATACCTGTCGGCAGGGAAAACCTGAAAACATCATTTCCGGATGTATATGCTATTGGAGATGTCACCAGTGTCGGAACTCCAAAAGCCGGTGTATTCGCGGAAGGTGCGGCAAAGGTTGCGGCAGCTTCGATTATTGCCGGGTGGAGAGGTGATTCTTCCCACTCTGTATATACCGGAGCCGGTTCCTGCTATGTGGAGTTTGGTCAGGAACTGGTAGGCCGTGTCGACGTGGATTTTTTTTCCGGACCGAAGCCGACAGGTACATTCTCAGAACCTTCTGAAGAACTTGTGATAGATAAAAAATACTTTGGATCCAGTAGAAGGGAACGTTGGTTCGGCATCTGATAATCCGGGTTTTTCGATGATTAATATGATTCAGGAAACTTCCCTTACTACTTCCCCGCTACATCTTGTAAGTCGGGCTCTCATTTTCACTACATCAATGCTACAACAGGCCGTGAATTTATTTGATCCGGTGGGAATCGGAGACACTTAATCAGTAACTTTTGCGATGTTCAGACGAATTCCCGGCACCGGCATCTGACTCTGCAATTATTAAAAATTAATTACCATGTATTTACAGAAATCATTTTTGGCGTTGATATTATTTATAGCAACTTATCAGGTCTCTGCTCAGGACGCGGCTGCTAAAGTGGTTGTGCCGGATTGGGCGCTCCCCGGATCTGCGACGCATAAGCAGGTTCCGCCTCCTGCGAATTTTCATCGTGCTACCCGCACTGAAAATATACGTTTAGGAATATTTGAAGGTCAGAGTGATGTGGGTGCTGCACTTGTTCCGGGATCTTCCAGCTATAATAAAGCAACCAAACAATATACGATCGTTTCTGCGGGCTATAATGTCTGGTATCAGCGGGATGAATTCCGTTATCTCTGGAAAAAGATGTCGGGCGATGTATCACTGGCTGCTGATATCGATTTTCCTGATACAGCGGGATATGATGACCGTAAAGCATTTGTAATCATAAGACAAAGTCTCAATGATGATTCAAAAGAAGCTGTGGTTGCACTTCATGGCGGCGGTCTGTTACACCTTGCCTGGCGCCCGGGAACCGCAGAACAAATGAAGGAAGTACGCGCTAACAATCGTAAGGGGCTACCAGACCTCGTAAGCGCTCATGTCCGCCGGATTGGAATAGAAAAGCATGGAAATTCCTTTGCCCTATTCGTAAGTAATAATGGTGAACCCATGCATCAGGTGGGCGATCCTATTCAATTGCAAATCGACAATCCATTCTATGTTGGCATCGGATTCTGCTCGCATCTTCCCGCTAAAACGGACAAGGCTGTATTTTCCAATGTAGTTTTGGAGAATAAAGCCGGCAAGTTGTAACAGGTGGGTGTACAATCAAGCCTGAACCATTCCAATCCTGGTTTTCAAACATCCCGGGGGATAATCTCTTTTCTAAGTAAGGTTCGGCTCATTGCAAATAGCCCAACTTATATATCAAAAATTAAACATATATCCTACTATACGATCAGTTTGATGAATTCATGGTTCCCAAAAGAAAATAACTCAATTACTGTCCAATTTTTTCATCAGAATAAGGAAACCGGTATATTTTTTTGTACATTTATTGAACAAAAACATTTTCAATATGAATAAGCCGATCAACAGAATCACATTGATTCTTCTTGGATCTGCAATTTATTGGGTAGGGTATTGTGGTTTTAACACTCATCTGCAAAACGCCTGGCTCTCTTCATTCTGTTTAATTCTGATATTTAGCGGGCTCTTGCTTGCAGGCTGGAACTCCTCCAGTTTATACAAGGGCAGATAAAGTTTTTGTTTACGATTATTTCCTCGCTGACATATCTAAAACTGATCCCGAATCGCGACTGCCGAATTTTCCGGCTTTTTTTTAACGCAAGGGATTTGCCATTTCCCTGATTACTGAGCAGGTATTAAGCCGGAGACAAAATTTACCAATTAAGTGATCATGATTGCCTTTTGTAAAACCATACCAGCCGAAGAGAAGATGAAGACTTAAATTCTTCTAATAATCGATTACTTGCGTTTGCGTTTTTGTATAATAAATGAACCAGAGGGCAGAATGGTCGTTATGTTAAGTCGGATAAAATGAAAATCAACTACTTCATTAGTTTTCTTGTATTATTCATTCTTGCTGTGTCCTGTCAGAAAGACCAGCCAAATGTAAAATCTGCTCCGCCCCGTAAAGTCCGGTATGAACTATATACCAATGAAGATTTTTCAGGTGATCAGAAAAATATTCAATTCAGCCTATTTATCAGAAATGGACAAAAGACGATTTTTGATTCACTGCTGTCCAATATGAAAATCAGTGATATTCCAGACTCAAATCACAAGATAATAATAGAAAAATGGGTGCCGGGCAATGAAAGCTTCACGCTGGCAATTGGATTTAATTATCAGATTGAGAATGTTGGCATGTCCTGGTTTCTTGACAGCTTTCCCGCAAAAGACTCATTGAAAGTGCTCAGCTACTCCTTCCGTTGATCCTCAGATTTCATCCGGGGTTAGGATTTTTCTTCGTAATAAGGTATTTCGTCGTGGGATCTTGTATCCCGTTGATACCAATACGCTAAAGTAACCACATGGCCATCGGGTGTGTGTAGCAATCTGCCAAAAATAGCATTGATAGGATTAAACATCATGTCAGTAACACCAACAGTAAATGTTTCTGGTAACGGCGAAGGAAGTACAGCAACTTCGCCTTCTTTTAATGGCGGCGGTGCTGCCGTTTTGGGCGGGGGCGATGGAGCAATTTCAACTTTATATTTATTGAACAACAGGAGATGTTTTAAAAATGAAGCCCGTTCAGCCGACGCATTTTTCTCAACGATGGCACATTTCACTCCATTTAATTCTTCTGATACATGATTTTGGTTGATGGCCATGATAAAAAAATTTAAAATACCGTACTTATCGAAAATATATATTCATATATATATCCTATAAATCCAGTCAGGATGATTCCGGTCGTACATATGATCAATGCCAGTTTGGGGGAAGGAGGAGTCAATAATTTTTTTATTGGATTTTCATTCGTATCCATGAATATGGCTTTAATTATTTTAAGATAATAATAAAGGGAAACAACCATGTTCAATACTGCAATGGTGATCAGCAAATAATTTCCATGCCCCGCACCCGCCATCAGCAGAAAAAACTTTCCAAAAAAACCGGCAGTCGGCGGAATGCCTGCCAGAGAAAACAGAGAAACAGCAAGAACCCAGGATAGTGCCGGGTTGGTTTTATAAAATGCTTTGTAGTCCTCCATATTTTCCCTGCCGGCAAATGCGCTGACTAAACTGATTACACCGAATGCGCCCAAATTAGAAAAGGTATAGATCAAAATAAAATATACGACGGATGCCGTACCTGCCTGTGATGCCCCTGACATACCGATCAGAATAAAGCCAACTTGTGAAACAGAAGAGAAAGCAAGGAATCGTTTCAAATTATTCTGTCGGATTGCAAACAGGTTACCGATGACCATTGTCATTACGGAAAGAACAAACAAAATATGATTCCAGGTTACAGCGTATGGTTTGAACGCCGTATATAAAACAGTTCCGAATACGAATAACACAGATCCCTTGGAAACGACCGAAAAATAAGAAGTGACCGTAACCGGTGAACCTTCGTACACATCTGCGGTCCATAAATGAAATGGCACGGCTGATATTTTAAAACCGAATCCGGAGATTAATAAAATAAAGGCAAATATCTGCAGAGGGCTACCGTTAAGATGTTCCGGAAGGGCGGACAAAATCAATGTGCCGGTCGTGCCGTATATCAGCGAAATGCCAAATAACAAAAGCCCTGAAGAAAAAGCAGCAGAGACGATGAATTTAAAAGCGGCTTCTCCGGATTTCTTTTTTTCGAGGTCGAAATTGGCGAGGGCAGCCAGAGGAATGCTTGACAGCTCCAATCCTAAATAGAACATTAACAGGTTACCTGCAGAGATCATAAAAAACATCCCCAGTAATGTTGAAAGCAGAAGCAGATAAAACTCCAGGACCTGTTTATGGTCTTTCAACCATGGATAGGATTGTAAGCCGATAATAAAGGTACCCAGGGAAAGTATATTTTTCTCGGTAACAATGAGCTGATTTGTTTTAAACATTTCATTAAAGAGCACGCCCTCCCTGTAGCCGAAAAATCCAACAATAAGGTTTATAAACAAAAGAATATTTACCAGTTTAAGAATATATTCATTGTTCCTGTCAGGGCCGGATGTTTTTATGAATAGAAGAATGAATAAGATTACGGCGACCATCCATTCCTGTTTCATTAAAACTAAAAAATCAATTCCCATAATCTTTTATCATTTCAGCGTAAGGGCCTTTCCAATATGTTGAATTATAAATTCAGTACCCGGTGTTATCAGATCATATAACCAGAACGGAGCAACGCCAATCGCAAGGATACCCGTCACTAATACGCCGGCGGCTATTCTTTCATTCCAGGTCGCATCTGTCAATTGGTTGTACTGTTGGTTTCGAACAGGACCCATCACTGATTTGCCTGCAGCACGTAAAATATAAACAGCAGTTACGACAATAGAAGCGCAAGCCAGTATTGTAGCCAACCGGTACCACTGATCCGGATTTTGCCAGCTACCCATAAATATGGTCATTTCCGCAACGAAGCCGCTTAAACCCGGCAGGCCTAGTGAACACAAACCCGCGATGACAAAAACTGTTGATATAAATGGAAGAACTTTCAGCAGTCCTCCCAATTGTGCTGTAAGTCTGGTGTGCGTCCTGCTGTAAATCATGCCAATGGCAGCAAAGAAAAGGGCTGTCATCAACCCGTGAGATACCATTTGCAATACAGCACCGGTAATAGAAGTCTGAGTTAACATTCCAATTCCCAACAGCACAAAACCGCAATGACTGACAGAGGAATAGGCGTTAATATATTTCAGGTCCTTCTGCATCATCGTCGCAAATGCTCCGTATATAATAGCAACCGTTGATAGTAATATAATAACAGGAGAATAATGCTGCGCTGCATCCGGCATCAGGTAGGTAGCCACGCGTAAACATCCATAACCACCCAGTTTCATCGATATTCCGGCCAGAAACATGGACGCTGCGGTAGGTGCGGATGAATGTCCGTCGGGCACCCAGGTATGAAATGGAAATAGCGCTGTAAAAATTCCAAAACCGATAAAAGCAAAAGGGAAGAATGTAATTTGCACCGCATGGCTGATATGCATCTGAGATATTTCTACCAGATCAAAGCTTTGGAACCCATTGATGCCGGCATTGAAATACAAACCGATCAACCCCACGAACACCAATGCTGATCCTGCCATTAACATCAGCGCCAGTTTCATGGCGCTGTACTCTTTTTTGCCACTGCCCCAAATGCCTATCAGCATGAATTTAGGGATAACTGCTACTTCGAGGAAGAAGAACAATGTGAACAGATCGAGGGAAATAAAATATCCATAGGCACCGGCGCTTAAAATCATGAGCAGAAAGAAAAACTCTTTATGCAGTGTCTCCTGCGTCCAGGAAACAAGAACACCCGCAATCACTACAAAAGCAGTTAGCAGAATCATCGACATTGAAATGCCGTCTATTCCGACGTGATAATGGATATGTAACGGTTCAAACCAGACTGCATTAAAGTCAAATAAAAATTGCGCGTGATTCCCTGACGCACGTTCTTTCCAATATTCAAATAGCAGTCCGAACGAAAATATAAACTGAAAGGCTGCCCCTGCTAAAGAAACGATCCTAACCTGTTTCCATTCTTTGCAGAATAAAACGGCCAGTGCGGTTAGTAGTGGAAGGACAATAAGCAGAGAAAGCATTATTAGTTTTTAATGATAAGTTATTTCATTAGGTAGATGAATAAGACAGCCAGTCCGACGATACCGCCGAAAAAATAAAGGGCATAATTTTGAACCTTGCCAGATTGGAATCCTTTGATCAGCATGGAGGTTTTTGCTGTTCCACTGGCCATTGCATTCACAAAACCATCTACGATATTCTTGTCAAACCATGCTGCGGGTCTTCCGATACAGTTGAAAATAATTTTCTTTGTTACAAAAAGATATATTTCATCAATATAAAATTTCCTGTAGGCGGCTTTGTACAGATTGCCCAAAGAGGAAGTTAGCATCTGTGGTCTGCTGTTATAGGTTTTATATAAAAAGGTTGCAAGGCCAATCCCTGCCAGCCCCATTAATACGGGAAATGCAGAAAATCCCCAATCAATATGTGATTCAATTGGAATGCCATCTGAGGTTATCCAGGAAGAAATTGGAACAAAGCCTGCGAATGCCGAACATATAACCAGGATAATCAGCGGTATTTTCATTGAGACGCTACCTTCTTCATATGCCTGATTA
>DASXKM010000486.1:0-2918 GCA_036496825.1 Puia sp.
CGAAGCCATTGCACTCCGGATGGCGGAGCAGGGCGCACATATCGCGTTTAGTTTCCTTTCGAGTGAAGAAAAAGCCCGGGCACTTGAAAATAAACTCCAGTCTTTTGGAGTAAAGGCAAAGGGATATAAGAGCAATGCCGGATCATATGATGACTGCGAAAAATTTGTCAATGAAGTCATCGCTGAGCATGGCACGGTAGACGTTTGCATAAATAATGCTGGCATATCCAAAGATAGTTTGTTGATGCGTTTAAATCCCATTCAGTGGGATGAAGTAATGGAAACGAACCTGAAAAGCGTTTTCAATATGACCAAACAAGTGATCAAACCCATGATGAAAGCAAAAAAAGGCTCCATCGTGAATATGAGTTCCATCATTGGTATCCGGGGCAATGCAGGGCAGTCGAGTTATGCAGCCTCCAAAGCCGGTATTATCGGATTTACCAAATCGATCGCGCATGAACTGGCCAGCCGCAATATCCGTTGTAATGCCATCGCACCTGGTTTTGTTGAAACAGATATGACGCATTATCTACAGGATGAAGAAGGAGCCAAGTCATTTCTGGCTAAAATACCCCTTAACCGCTTTGGCAGTGCAACAGAAGTGGCCGATACCGCTTTATTTCTGGCTTCTGATATGAGCAGCTATATAACCGGGCAGGTGATCAGTGTATGTGGTGGTCTGAATATATAACAGAAATAAATATTCCTGTATAAGCTTGTTAAAATTTCTCTGTGCATTTTAGTTTTTCATTTTGATGACTAATTTGCACCCGTTCATGATTTTAAAAAAACTGATATCATACTTTCTGATCCTGGTACTGTGTATCCAGGTACTACCCTTGCAACAGGTTGCTGCCTGGCTTTCTTCAGGTCAGGTCACGGAAGAAATAGCACATGACCTGGATGGTGCAAAATCAAAATCCCAATTCGGAAAAGACGCCGTTTTATCACTACAATCTTTCCATGCAGGTAGCCAGGCTTTGTCAGCACCTGGTATTAACAGACATCCCCACGATGAAACGCTGATGATCCGCGATGCTGATGAAATATTGATTCCTCCTCCGAACGAATAGCATTTCTCATTTTATTTTTTAATTATCTTGTCGTCCCTTAAGGATGGCTATTGTATATTCCTTAATCGTCAAAGTTTATGAGAAAGCTGTTTAATAATGCGGCAGCAGATATACCTGCGTCCGTAGTTGTATTTCTTGTTGCCCTGCCTTTATGTCTCGGTATTGCCCTCGGTTCCGGTGCTCCTCTTTTTTCCGGCATCATTGCCGGAATGGTCGGAGGAATAGTGATTGGTTTGCTTAGCGGTTCCTCTTTAAGTATCAGCGGACCGGCCGCAGGCCTGACAGCCATCGTAGCAGTCGCCATTGGAAAAATGCCCGCATACGAAGCCTTCCTTTTATCCGTCGTTATTGCCGGCACTCTCCAGGTGATACTTGGCTTTTTAAGAGCCGGAATTATTGGAGACTATATTCCAAATAGTGTGATTCGCGGTATGCTCGCTTCGATAGGACTCATACTGATTCTGAAACAATTCCCCCATCTGATCGGCTATGATAAAGACTATTCCGGCGATGAAACATTTATTCAAAATATTGACAGTAATAATACCTTTTCAGATTTAATTAATTCTGTAAATAATATAACTCCCTTCGCATTGATCATTGGTATAATCTCTATTGTCGTACTGATTATCTGGGACAGACCAGCGTTGAAAAGGAAAAAATTATTCAGGAATTTACCAGGTCCTTTAGTCGTAGTGATCGTGGCGATTTTGATAAATGTATTTTTTTCAATTCCCGGAACACGCACATCATTGAATATTTCGCAACTGGTTAATCTTCCCATCGCAACAGATTTTGCTTCATTCACCAGCTTCTTTATGTTTCCCAAATGGGAGTATCTGAATAACGCCGATGTTTGGATCACAGGACTCACGATTGCACTGGTCGCCAGCATTGAAACCCTTCTGGGTATTGAAGCCATCGACAAACTGGATCCCTTAAAGAGAAGAACCCCCGCAAATCAGGAATTAAAGGCACAGGGAATTGGAAATATCATTTCCGGATTACTGGGCGGACTGCCACTGACCTCTGTTATAGTCAGAGGTTCTGCCAATGTGGAGGCGGGTGCAAAGAGTAAATTTTCTGCCATAATGCATGGATTGCTGATCCTGTTGAGTGTTTTGTTTATACCAGGTTTGATGAATAAAATTCCACTGAGCGCTTTGGCAGCCATCCTGATTATGACAGGTTACAAACTGATTAAACCGGCTATTTTTAAAGAAGTTTATCAAAAGGGTTGGGATCAGTTCGTTCCTTTTACGATTACAATAATTGCCATACTGTTCACTGACTTGCTGGTGGGCATTATTATCGGAACCCTGATTGCTTTATTCTCCCTGATTAAAAGTAATTTTAAATCTGCCGTGATGGTCGTTCATGATGATAATAAATATCTCGTCCGGTTCCGGAAGGATATATCATTTCTGAATAAACCCATTGTAAAAGAAAAACTTGAAACTGTACCGGCGGACGCATTTGTGCTGATCGATATGACCCGTGCGGATTTCATCGACAAGGATATTATTGATGTCGTAAATGAATTTCTTCAACACGCCCATTTAAAAAATATCGTTGTTGAAATCAAAAAAAGTCGCTTTAAAGCCGGCCATCAGCTGGTTCACGACCAGTCGTCTATTCATGAATATGCCGTAGCAAGCATACACTAAATAAAAATTAAAATATGCAATCCATAGAAAAATTATTATTGGAAAATAAAGCATGGGCGGCCGAAAAAAAAGCGGATGACCCGGAATATTTTAAAGCACTTGCCACCATTCAATCGCCTGAATTTTTATGGATCGGATGCAGCGACAGCCGGGTTCCCGCTAATGAAATCACCGG
>DASXKM010000487.1:0-2499 GCA_036496825.1 Puia sp.
ATACGCGGAAGATTTTGCGAAAGCCAGGTTCACAGATATTTTTCCAAAAGAGGATTTAGATAAAGCGCAGGTGATGACGGCGAATTATTTTTCCAATGCTGTCTTCATGACCCGGGGAAATTTAAAATTCGAAGCGATCGCGATGCCCTGGGAGGCACAGTTATCATCATATCGGGATGCGGTTGTCATAGATGCAAATCACGATAGTCTGCCGGATATCCTTCTGGTCGGAAACTATTATGATAATAATATTCAGATGGGCCGGTATGATGCCGACTATGCCACATTGCTGATAAACCATGGCAGAGATTCATTCAGTACCGAAAGTCTGAACGGAGTACAGATAAGAGGCCAGGTACGGCATATCAAAAAAATAAATGTTGGCAGTGCGCCTTCTTTTATCCTCGCAAGAAATAATGATAGTACAATGGTTATCCGGTTTGGAAAATAACCCGATCATCAATTCGTATCGGTTACTTCAAATTGTGTAACCGTTTTACCAGGCAGGCCATCGGCAGTTATTCCCTGCACAACGACAGCAAATTTCCCTTTCAGATCCGAACTGTAAAAAGAAAGTTGTGATTTTCCGTCTGATCCCGTTGTTATTTGCGGAGCCCAGTATAAGACATTTCTGAAATCGGGCATGTGATTGTCCTCCGCTTCCTTCGAACCATACAGAGGCGAGTAGAATTCCCGTTGCTGTTGTAGTCCATCATATTCAATGACCAGTGAATTGGGATCTATCTGAGTGGCGCCAATTTCCCCGCTAAATGACTTTACATTTACAATTCCGGAAAATACAGAGGAGCCGGTATAGTAGTTATACAGTACCAACTCAATTCTTTTTATTTTAAACGGATCGAGTGCGATGATCTTTGATGCATCTGAAATAGGAATTCCATCCAGAAGAATCAGGGGGTCTTCTTCAAAATAAGTGTTGAACAACCGGTTCCTTACTTTGAAACTATACTTGTCTCCTTCCTTCCTGACCCGGATATCTTCAACGTACTCCCGTAGCACTTCTTCCATTGTCTGGAAGCGGGTAAAATCATCCAGATTATACTGCTTGTCAGGCTTGCCATAAAAAGAAGTCGTATCCTGGCTGGTTTTGAAATATTGATGTTTTCTTTCTATATCATAAGTATTTTCAACCTGGTTGCTGATACTTCTGTTTATAAGAAGCGATTCCTGTGATTTGGAAAGAGTCATGGGCCGAATGGAAAGCGAGGGGGATTTATCCGAATACGAATTAATGATATCAATCCGGTTCGACGAGTCTTTCTGCAATGCGGGCTGAACAACAATCGCATTGTTTTTATAAATATCCCTGAATCCGAAACGGATAAATCCCTGGGCATCACTCGTAGCACTGCTGAATGCATAATCATCACCCGGAATACTTAACCAGGCACCGGAGGAAGCGACAGGGGCGCCGGTGAGTTTGTTGATAATTTTTCCATTAACAACGGGGCCTTCTATTTCAGGAAGGAATTCAAAAGAAGGTTTTTTCGAATCGGTGATATCGGTCCATTTGAATCTCCGCCATCCCTGTGTGAGTAAAAGATTATCCAATGCCTCATCAGTGGCCTTATCGGAATTTGCAAAATAATATTCCGGCGATTCTATCCTGCCTTTCAGGTCGGAATTGAGATATAAATAAGTGACGACGCTTTGTTCGGGAATATGTTGTAGCGAGTCGATCATGAATACAGACATGGAAAAATTTCCCGCGAGGGGAAGATTGTTATTATGAGAGGTTGATAAATCGATGCGAATGGGTTTTCTGCTATTATAAACCAGCTGATCTGTTTTTGCCTGGATGGTAAGCCGGTCAACCGGTCGTTTAAAAACCAGCCGTTCACAAACAGGTTGCCTGGATTGATTAAATATTGTGATGGATGACACACCGTCACCCAGTTCTGATTTGTTTATAAAAAAAGTGGTTTCCCCTTCCTTGATCAAACCGGTTTGAATGTTTTTTATTACCTGCCTCGTCTGGCTGAATATGTAAATGTTGGTATTGTTAAAATCGGCGCTGGCATGCACGACAACTTTTAGTTTACCGGTTTCTTCTTCCGACACATTCATGATCACTCCATGATCCATCGCATCGGGAAGTTTCTGTTTTACCAGACTGTCATTGAGTTTTACCAACGCATAGTAGCTCGAATTTTTTTCCGGTCTTAGTTGGAAACTACCCATGCCGTTATGTGTAGACTGAAATCTGGTAACGGTATCGTTATTCTGATTTAAAATAACACCATTACAGGCAAGCCCATGTCCATCTCCATCCATGGCTTTAAAAGCAATTTTTCCTCTGAAACCGTACATTTCGTTTCCACCTTCCGGAAAAAACTGGATATCGGAAGACAGGCTGGTAGACGGAACAGGAGGTGATAGTTTTAGTGTATTGACAATATGAAGGGTATGTTCATAATAGAAGTCCGCTGAAAAATTCTTCATCCAGTTGGTATAGGCGCGCAGGATATAATTCCCTGT
>DASXKM010000488.1:0-3099 GCA_036496825.1 Puia sp.
CATGGATCTTCAGTAAACTTTTCCGGCAAACTGTATCAGCCTCATTTTTATGGGGTAAAAAAAGAAGATGGCCGGGTGGATTATGAGAGTATGGAAAGAGTTGCAAAACAGGAAAAACCCAAACTCATCATCTGTGGTGCATCGGCATACAGTCGTGACTGGGATTATGCGCGAATCCGGAAGATTGCAGATCAGGTTGGCGCGCTGGTGATGTGTGATATGGCCCACCCCGCGGGTCTCATAGCAAAACAACTGCTTAATTCTCCTTTTGAAAACTGCCAAATAGTAACTTCTACCACTCACAAAACCCTCCGTGGACCAAGGGGTGGAATTATTATGATGAAAAAAGACTTTGATAATCCCTTTGGATTAAAAGATAATAAAGGAAATATCCGGCCAATGAGTAATCTGCTTGATATGGCTGTTTTTCCCGGCATTCAGGGAGGACCGCTTGAACATGTAATAGCCGCAAAAGCTATTGCCTTTGGCGAAATATTATCGGATGAATTTACGGTATACGCCAAACAGATCATTGTGAATGCACAGGCTATGAGCGCCGGATTCAGCAGGAAGGGCTACAATATCGTCTCAGGTGGAACGGATAATCACTTAATGCTGATAGACCTGAGAAATAAAAATATCAGTGGGAAAAAAGCTGAGATCGCCTTGGGTAAGGCCGATATTACAGTCAATAAGAATATGGTTCCATTTGATGACAAGAGCGCGTTTATCACATCCGGTATTCGTGTAGGAGTCCCCGCAGTAACGACACGCGGTATGATGGAAGAACATATGAGTGCAATCGTTGATTTTATTGATGAAGCAATCATACACGCTGAAGATGATTCCGTCCTGGCTGATATCCGGAAGAAAATAAACACCCATATGAAACAGTTTCCATTATATCCCGAGCTTCCATAAAAACCAGCTGCAGTCTATGCCGCTCAACTCCGGAATGAATAATTTTGAATAACTTGGATCTGAAATAAATTCAGTTTTATGTTGCAAAGAATTCAATCCATCTGGCTCCTGCTGGCCGCCATTTGTGCGGTTCTGACGATAAAGTTTTCGTTCTATAGCGGGAACATTGAAATTCCGGGACAGCCCGTCAGTTTTCAATACCTGACAGCTACATTCAACATCTGGATCCTGATCGTAACAATCGTCATTACCTGTATCGCAGCCATAGATATTTTCTTATATAAAAACAGGAAACTTCAGGGCCGCCTCGCCATTTTGGGTATTCTTTTCTCGTTCCTGAACATCTTTCTTTACTTGAAAGCAATCCACCGGTTTGTTGAAAACCAGGGAAGTCATACCATTTCTTCAGTATTTGTATTTGTCATACCTATTCTCTTTTTTCTCGCCTGGCGGGGTATTTACAGAGACCAGAAACTAGTGAAAAGCCTTGACAGGCTGAGGTAGGCCTTTCCAAACAGAATTTTATGTTCTTTCCCTTTGGGATTTCATCGATTCACCGGGCACGTTCATATTTCCGGGTTTCGGGTTCCTTTGCAGCCATGGCTACCGGGTGAGGTTGCCGTAGTCGTCTCCATCATTTTAATATTTACCACCCACGTGCCGGGCATTCGATACAGGTGGCATTTGCCCGTTTGGTATCAGTCAAAATAGGGATGAATACTTTTTGCTTATATAAAAAAACTTAAATTTGAATTACTAACTTTTTGATAACCCATTAAATATTTCTCATTATGGCAAAGTCAGCTAAAAAAGCAGCTAAGAAAGTTGCAAAAAAAGCACCAAAGAAAGCAGCTAAAAAAGCAGTAAAAAAAGCAGCACCAAAGAAAGCAGCTAAAAAAGCAGCTCCGAAAAAAGCGGCCAAAAAAGCAGCTCCGAAAAAAGCGGCCAAGAAAAAAACAGCGAGGAAACCAAACGCAGCTTTCATGACGCCGCTCACCGTTAGTGATGCGCTGGCAAAAGTTGTAGGCAACAAGCCGATGCCGAGAACTGAAATCGTAAAAAAAATCTGGGTCTATATTAAGAAAAACGATCTGCAGGATAAGGCAAACAGACGCATGATTAATGCAGATGCAAATCTGAAACCTATTTTCGTAAAAGATCAGATATCCATGTTTGAAATGGCCGGCGCCCTGAACAAACATGTGAAATAATTCCCACTCATTTTAGTTCATTATCATTTTGTTTACAGTTGTTAAGGCGGTAAAATTTTTTACCGCCTTAAAACAACTTTTCGCCGGTAGATAAAGGTCTGTTACCTAAGATGCTTTGTCAACCCATATACATGATTCTATTTTTGATCATCAAATAAAAGAATCATGGAATACGCGCTTGCACTACAACATCCCGGCACCGACTGGACACAATTAATCATCGAAACGCTTCGTAGCTGGTGGAATAAAATCGTCTGCCCCGAAAAGGAAAATTATTTTTTGATCAACTGAGCGTTTCAGTGGTCCACAATCCCGGCATTAAAATATCTTTTTTGAGGTGCAGGGGAAATACGAAATTACCTGGCATCATGTCCACTAAAATAAAATAAGAATCCGGAAACCGCAAAACCGGTCGGATGTATGCATCCATAAATTCAGGCAAACGTAGAAACGGTAAAAGTGAATTTCGAATTTAATTCATTATTTTCCAGACACTACTGAAAACAAAATCGATTGTATCAAGAGACTGGATATTACAAAAGCAAATCTGATGAAGAGGATGGATATTATGAAAGCAGGTTTACCCGAAAAAATATAAAAGGCTGAAAACGTATATAACTGACTTTACAACGTTTGGATGTTTATTATTGCCTGATATGATTACCTGACAAACCAAATTCCTAAACCACACTTCCACACTTCCAGACTTCCAGACTTCCACACTTGCTCAAAGATATTTCCCCGTATAACTCGCCTTCACTTTCTTCAATCCCGCTGGAACGCCCTCGTAGACAAGGTTTCCGCCGTCCTCGCCTGCTTCCGGGCCCAGGTCAATTACCCAGTCTGCAGAATTTATCACATCGGTATTGTGCTCCACAACCAGCACAGAATGTCCCTGGTCAATCAGCGCGCTGAATGAAGTCAGTAGTTTTTTGATATCGTGAAAATGAAGTCCCGTTGTCGGCTC
>DASXKM010000489.1:0-2512 GCA_036496825.1 Puia sp.
GCATATGATACCATTCTGAATTCCTGGCATTGTGATAGCCATGATGCAGCGGATTGGAATTGTGTTCGGATAGCCAGTTGTCTCCATCAAAGAAAAAAAACTGTTTGCTCCAGAGCATGCCGGCAATAGCCTGCCGCATCACATTGACCTGATCGGCATTCAGGGCGGCAGGGGTGACTGATTTGTAAAATGTTTCTGTTTCACTTATCCTGTCGGCAAATATCTTCTCGAATTCTTTTCCAAAGATTTTATTTTTTTGTTCATCCTTATTCGCCGTTAACCGTAAACGGATCACCGCCTGATCTCCGGGCCCGATATCCACTTTATACTGAGCTGCGACCTTGGTACCTTGTTTTTCAGGATTTACTGCATCTTCGCTGCTATGCACAACAAAATCGTTGATGCCATCCTTCACAAAAGGGCTTTCATTTTGATGTCCGGGGAAGAGTCTTCTGTGATTGGTTTCATTTTCGGTGAATAAGAGCGGTGTATCTCCTTCGCAGAATAAAGTGAATTCACCCAATCCAGGGTGACTGGCTGATGCGGTGGTGACGCCGGCTTTCGATCCAATCTGACTTATCAGGGGTTTTACAGATGCCCGGTTGGGTTCAGAGATCCAGTGAGACCAGTCGTTTCTGAACCAGAGTGTAGGCAGCATCTGCAAACTGGCTTTTTCAGGACCTCTGTTGACAGCCGTAATTTTTACGAGCATGTCTTCCGGACCCGCTTTGGCATATTCCACGAAAACATCAAAATACCTGTCTTCATTGAATATACCGGTATCCAGTAATTCATATTCCATCTCATTACGACTGCGGCGACGGTTCTCCTGCAGCAGGTCGACATAAGGATAGGCTGCCTGCGGATACTTGTAAAGCATTTTCATATAGGAATGTGTCGGGCTGCTATCGAGATAGAAATAGTACTCCTTTACATCCTCGCCGTGATTGGCTTCGCTGTTTGTCAAACCGAAGTAACGTTCTTTCAGGATAGGATCCGTACCATTCCAAAGCGCCAGGGCAAAACAAAGTTGTTGCTGGTCATCGGAAATTCCGGCGATACCGTCTTCACCCCATCGGTACGCGCGGGAGCGTGCATGATCATGTGTGAAAAAATTCCAGGCATCACCGTTCTCGCTGTAATCTTCCCGCACCGTGCCCCATTGACGGTCTGACAGGTAGGGGCCCCACTTCTTCCAACCAGGAAGTTGGAGACGTAACTCTTCGGCATTCATAATAAATATTTTTATTTGGTAGTAAAATTCAAATCCCTGATGGGATTATTTTTTTTCAGAATCGTTTCTGTAGAGGTGGATTAGGAAGGGAATTACCAAAAGCTGTGGTAAGCAGTTCTGTTTTGTTGCGATAAATTTTTATTACTGTCAATTTACGGAAAGTTTTTTGATTTCAGTGTTAATCAAAATGACAGACTATCGCAGTCGTGGATCATACAAATTGTATAGGTATGAATATCAATTCTAAGCTTCATCTATTCATTTTACGAAATGAAAAAGCCGCGATACGAATAATCGTTCTCGCGGCTTTTTAAAAAATATTACCAGATTCTACGAAGATATCATATGATTATTTAACCAAATGATACCATCGCAATGTCGGAGGACTATCCACTCCCGCATCTGTCATTATCTTTTTCAATTCGGGTGAAGTGATCCTCGCTTTGGCCTTTGCCATATCAGTTACTGCGAAAGTAATATACACCATATTGGAGTCTATAAGACTGCGGGCAATCATACGGTCTGCCAGTCCATTCGCCATTCTGGTTGCACTTCCCTCCGCGTCAAACGCTTTTAACCACACGTTAAAATCTTTTACATGATGAGCAACTCCCACACGATCATTTGTTTCGACGGGGGAATCGTCACTACGAATAACTTCTGCATAGGAAAATGCCGGTTTGCTGATGACACCTGCTTTCATCATTACTTTCTGAAGGTCAGGCAGTGCAGCAAACTGCTGTGCTTTGGCCAAATCATCCATTTTATCAATTACGTATACCAGATTAGAGTCTTTCATATCGCGACCCAAAAGAAAAGGAGTTAACCCATATGCTTTCCGTATGGAATCATGTGCTAAATACCCCGCTTCCCAGGTATTAAAATTTTTCACGCGGTGTTGGATATAATCCAATTTAAAGGGAGTAAACGCGGGTTTTTCTTCAGCCGGAGCAGGTGTGACAGCCGCCGTTGTATCGGCGGTTTTTTGCTCTTCACCGGAAGTCCCATTGCTGCAGGAAAAAAAGGAAAATGTCATTAAGAGAACTGGCAGAATTAACAATCGTCTCATGGTTAATGAATTGAGGATGAAAAAAAATTTCTTTCAGGAAACGGAGGGAGATGTTAATACAGGGCGGAATGAATGATGATCAGGACAACCGAAAGTTAGCAATTAATAATAGCCATAACAAAATTTATTGCATAAGCACCTGACCTGACTGTTCGTCGCTAAAACCATTCATTTTCCCGATTACAGTTTGTGCACCTTGACAATACAGG
>DASXKM010000490.1:0-1839 GCA_036496825.1 Puia sp.
TCTGACGATCTGTGATGATTGCCCTGATAGCCTGCTCGTATTGCGTACTGTCGTCGGGTCGCTCCATATATCCATGCCCGAGATTGATTAGTTTGTTTTTGGAATTTATTCTGTAGAAACTATAATAATTCCTTCCCGACAGACGCAGGCTGGAAATGATATTGTAAACCGAATCCATACCGGGATTAAGAAGCTTTTCAAAACCTTTCACATAAGTCAGTTTATGCCTGACTTTATCAACCAGGTATAAGTGATATGTCGGATTTGCCCGTGCACCTCCCGGGTAATTATAAATCAGAACATCTTTTATATGATCACCGTTAAAATCCTGCCGCTCGATATAATAATCAGTGCAATGAAAAGAGTCCTGAAATATATTTTTTGTTTTTCCGGCTTTGACCCGGCTAAACGTAACGACTGAATTGATTTCATCGTCTGAAACGGCGTTCGGATTGAATATGTGAATGTTCAATTTGTAAGAGGAATCTGAAAAAAGAAGCCAGTTGGAGTCTGCAGCCGCGATTGTAGTTGTAGTTTTTACACTGTCTGTTGTATCCGGTCCCCTTCTGTTTATAGTGTCCGGATATTGGCCCGGACTCCTGCCGGTACAGGAAAACAGAAAGATTAAAACAATCGTTTTTAACAGATAATATTTCATGAGATGGATTCAGGGGTAGTTAAACGAATACAGGCAGATAAAATCAGCTCAGTCCGGCTTTTGCATCCTCTTCAAAAATTCCGAAAACATTACGATCGGGATCCAAAAAATATCCCTGCCAGCATCTTCCTGGCACGGCAAATTTTGGCATCGCCACTTCGCCACCAAGATTCAAAATGGATTCCGACATCTTATCAAAATTTTCCACCTGCACCGAACACACAAAAGCATTCGTACCAGTTCCCTCAGGAGGAAGGTCTGCCGGGCGTTTTAGCAGGCCTCCATAGATTGTATTAGTCTCGATTCTGTAATACTCGATCGGGACCGATTCCTCTTTGATAAAGTTCCATCCAAATATTGCTTTATAGAATGTCAGTTCCCTGGAAGGGTCGGATGACTGTATTTCAAAAAAGCCGATGGTATTCATCCGGATCGTTTTTAGTAATTAAATTTACGATAAAGCTTAAAACCATCATAAAAATTTGACTTTATCTCCAAATAGAAAACTCGTGCTCGTCAGACTGGTTCACAGTATCATTTGGATGTTTTTCAATCTGATCATTTTTTATTTATACTATGCTGCTATAACAAACAAAATCGACAAGTGGGTTTGGATTGGTGTTGGACTTATATTGATGGAGGGGCTGGTACTGTTATATTTCAAAAGAATATGCCCGGTTACCCTGATTGCCAGAAAGTATTCAGATTCCACGAAAGATAATTTCGATATTTATCTGCCCAACTGGCTGGCGAAACATAATAAATTAATCTACACAAGTCTTTTTGTGTTGGTCTTATTAATCATCCTGTTTCGCTTCTTATAAGCCTTAAGCCTTACGTTTTAGACCTTAAGCTTTCCTTAACCCGGTTCCTGATATAAACCCAGAATATTCCCCGACAGATCCTGAAACCAGGCTGTAATTTCCGGAGCATCCAGTCCCAGCGGCCTTACGATCTTCCCTCCTCTTTCAATTATTTTTTGAATCGTTACTTCGATATCATCAACCATAATATGCAGGAGCATGCCGGTTTCTGTATTCGGTTTCCGGTCCATACGCCAGGTACCGCTCACTTCATTCACACCGTCATCAAATGCAACCGAACCATCGCTGCGCTTGCGTATTTTCCAGTCAAACACTTCGTGATAAAATGAACTGGATTCGTCAATATCGCGCGAAGGA
>DASXKM010000491.1:0-4373 GCA_036496825.1 Puia sp.
AAAATGAAGAAATCAGAAATATGTATACTGCCCTGGGTGTTACAGTAGGTACCCTGGAGGATCCAAAAGCGCTTAATCTCCTAAAACTCAGATATCATAAAGTGATCATTATGACGGATGCTGATGTGGACGGCAGTCATATAGCAACCCTTATTCTGACCTTTATTTATCGTTATATGGCTGCTTTGGTAGAGCAGGGCCATATTTATATCGCACAGCCACCACTTTACCAGGTAAAGAAGGGAAAAGACAGTGCTTATGCCTGGACGGAAGACCAGCGTCGCCTGCATATAGAGAGACTCGGCAATGGGAAGGAAGACAGTGTAAGCGTGCAACGATATAAAGGATTAGGAGAAATGAACGCCAGCCAGCTCTGGGAAACCACAATGGATCCGGCTACCAGAACGCTCAAACAGGTTACCATTGAAAGCGCCGCCGAAGCAGACCGCATTTTCAGTATGCTGATGGGAGACGAAGTAGCACCCCGGAGGGAATTTATCGAATCTCATGCAAAATATGCCCGGTTAGACGTGTAAAGGGCTTAAAATCCCGTTTAAATTTAATTATCTACCTTTATCGCAGGCCATAGAGAATTCAGAACCTTTTAAAATTTAAGAAATGTCCACCGTAGTACTTACAGCATATAACGTCAAGACCAAAGAAAAAAATGTTCCGATCATGGACGCGGTGATCAGCAAGACAGCCAAGGGCGCTTATATGGCTCAGGGCCATGACGGCAAAGGAAACAAACTCACCACTCTACTGGGTGAAGCGAAGGCACTCGAAGCCATTAAAGCGGGTGTTGCCAAGCAGAGCTGGTAAATCCATCTCTCAATCCTTGCGTTTAATAACGTATTAAACAGAGAAATGGAGTTTTCCATCATTGTATTGGAAAAATCCACGGAATTTTTGTATCCTGTTGTCAGAGCAGCGAAGCGAAGTTCATCCTTGCCTTAGAATCGACCTGAACATCTTTTCTGCATAAGAATATTTCTAAATCTCCTGTGAAGAAAGCTGTTCCGCCTTTGGGTAATGATTCTGCTTATGAGATCAAGGTGTTTCCTGTTTTATGCACTGGCGTTTGCCGGTATGTTTCCTTTTTCGCTTTATGCGCAGGAGGAAACGCCCTATATTTTGAATGGTAGTACGATTCAGGAATCCTGTAATTGCTACCAGCTCACCTATGATCAAATGTTTCTGGCGGGTTCAGTTTGGAACAAAAACCTGATCGATCTCAGCAATTCATTTAATTATATTTTTAGTGTTTATCTGGGTTGCAAGGACCGGGACGGGGCGGATGGAATTGCCTTTGTTCTGCAACCACTGGGTACCAACCTGGGCGCTGCCGGACAGGGAATTGGATTTCAGAATGTATCTCCTTCTGTAGGCATTCCAATCGATACCTGGCAAAATTTTGATTTTAACGATCCGCCTTATGACCATGTGGGCATTTTTAAAAACGGAGACCTTCATGTAGGGAGCTCGAATACGCTCGCATATCCGGTACAAGCCCTTGCCGACAATCCCAATATAGAAGACTGCCATTGGCATACGTTCAGAATTATCTGGGATGCCAGCACAAAAATTCTTTCCGCAGAAATTGACAATGTGCCCCGGGTTCAAACGCATACCGATCTGGTCAATGAAATTTTCAATGGACGTCCACAGGTATATTGGGGATTTACTTCGGCCACAGGTGGACAAAGCAATGTTCAGAAATTCTGCACAGCCCTGACAGCCGACTTTACCACACCGCCCGGTCAGAATTTCTGTGCGCCGGCCGATATCAATTTTATTGATCAATCCACTTCATTTGGAACAGTCACCAACTGGTGGTGGGAATTTGGGGATGGCGCAAAATTCCAGGGGCAGGCGCCTCCCCCTCATCATTACCCTCAGCCGGGTTATTATACCATAAAGCTGAATATTGAGGCAAATAACGGATGTACATCGGATACACTCAGACGCACCATCACGATCGGATCCATTCCTGATGCGGGTTTTAACACCTCACCAAAAATTATTTGCGCCAATTATCCGGTACTCCTTTCTGACGACTCTCATGTTCAATATGGAACTATCAGCCAGTGGAATTGGGATTTCAACAATGGATCTGAGCTTGTTCAAACAACAGACTCCACCCTGACAAAGACTTTTCCAATCGAAAGTTTGCAAATTGATCTTGTTGTTCACACAGTAGAAGGATGTGTATCACAACCCGTTTCAAAAACATTCAATGTCACGGAAAAACCATCAACCAGCATTTCGGTTCAGGATGCCTGTTATGGCGACCCGGTGCCTCTTTTGGCAACCAATTTGACGCCTTCCGTCCCGATTCGTCAATGGTATTGGAATACAGGCGATGGTCAGGAGGACAGTTCTTCGGAAATTAAGCATTACTTTCCCCGTGGAGGAGTGTATACAGTAGATGTTTACGCTGTTAATAATACCGGTTGTTCTTCAGATACGGTATCTGCACAGCTGACTATTTATCAGACGAATGCGAAGGCCGGAAACGATACGATCGTTGCTTTTGGCCAGCCGTTACAACTCCATGCGAGCGGTGGCGAATTGTATCAATGGCAACCTGCCAGTTTTTTGAGCGATCCGAATATCGCTGACCCCGTCGCTATACTGGACGACAATTTTCAATACATCGTAAAAGCTTATACTTCCTTTGGCTGCCCGACTTATGATACCATTCAAATAAAAGCCTATAAGGGACCAGCAATGTATATACCCAATGCCTTCACTCCTGATAATAATGGTATAAACGATCGGTTTCGTCCTATTCTCGTAGGTATGCAAACCATCGAATATTTCGAAGTATTTAACAGATTTGGACAAAAAGTATACAGCAGTCAGGGACAGGGCCCGGGTTGGGACGGAACACTGAATGGCAAGCCCCAGCCAGTGGGCACTTATGTATGGATGATAAAGGGCCATGATTATCTGGGAAACCTGCACAGTGAAAAAGGAACGGTTGTGTTAATAAGATAGACTGATTTGGATTAATAGAATACAATACCGGTCAACGACTAACGACATAGTTTGCTAGATAAAATCCAGGTACTCATATTTTCTTCCAAGAATTCTATTATCATCCGCTCCCAGCCATTTATTCAATACCGTAGCGTATACTCTTTTAAAATCCAGTTGTTGATTCAGGTCGCCGTCAGTAAGATTCGAGAGATCGGGCATTTCATTCAAAATCCCTTTATTTTTTAAGTCTCCGCTGATCAGAAACATATTATTTGCAGTGCCATGGTCTGTTCCACCACTTCCGTTTTCGCTCACCCTTCGTCCGAATTCAGAAAAACTTATCATCAAAACATCTTCAAAACAATGACTGGATTTCAGATCTTCGGTGAAAGGTTTGATCGCTTCATTCAGTTCGCTAAATAATTTTTCCTGTTTTGCCTGCTGTCCGACATGGGTGTCGAAACTGCCGAGAGATACATAATAAACCCTGGTGTTGATATCGGATGAAATCAGCGAGGCAATGGTCCTGAGATTTTCCCCGATTTCCGTATCGGGGTAAACCGTTCAGCTTGGCCGAAGTTTACTTTGCCGGAAAATATAGTCTGCTCCGGATATAGTCTCTGCCATTACCTTATATAAATAGGAGACCGGTTCATCGTCCTGACTCTGCAAACCTGCATTCAGCATCTTCTTATAAAAAGGATCCTGGCTGGTATCATACAGGCGTTTTGCATCCCGGAGAGCTATGCCTTTCATGTTTTCACCGCTTAATGCGAGGCTTAACATATCATCGATCTCCAGCACCTGCGTTGGTCTGGAACAATTCACACATTCTGCATCGAGATAACGGCCGAGCCACCCCGAATTCAAAACTTCATTGCTGTTGCTGGCTGTTTGCCAGATATCCATACTGCGAAAATGGGAACGGTCGGGATTTGGATACCCAACATTATTCAAAATAGACAGACTTCCTTCATCATACAATGCTTTTAAATGAGTTAGTGACGGATGTAATCCGGCTTCATCGTTCAGAGAAAGTGATTTTTCTCTGGAAATGGAAAGCCCCGGTCTTTCCTTGTAATAAATGTCATTGCGAACGGGGATAACTGTATTTAATCCGTCATTACCTCCGCTGAGCTGCAATACAACCAACACTTTTTGGTTGTTCATTGATTGAACCGGTCCCTCAAATGCTTTCAGGAATTTTGGAAGCATCGTCGTGCCGGTGGCCAATGAACCCAGTGTCAGAAATTTTCTTCGATTGATCAGCATGCATTTATCTTTTATTCAGCACAACTGGTATTCAGGCGTGCCCATCAGGCGTATGGTGATGGATTGAATTCGTTTTTCAGAATTGGATTCATCAATATATGGCATCATATCATTTTCGT
>DASXKM010000492.1:0-4180 GCA_036496825.1 Puia sp.
AATAATAATTTTGAATGCGAATTCATACGTTTTACTTTTAATTGATAAAAATAATGTTGAATTTCCCCATGTCCAACCCGGTTCTTGCTAAAAGTAAATATGAATAAGATTTAGCAAATAAATTAAAGATGCCGATAAGGAGAAAATGTATTCAACGGGTTGGCAGATCTTTTCAACCCTTTGCCAGGTATTAAAATAGCCGCTGTTGTATAACAGTCATAAAATCAGTTTTGAATTTTTCACTTAGAGGGATTTGCTTCCCGGCTATATAAATATGGTTATCCTGAATTTTACTTATCTGTTTTGTATTTACAATATAGGAATTGTGCACACGTATAAAAGGTAAAGACAGTTGCTCTTGTATGTCTTTTAAGCGTCTGTATATAAGTATGCGTTCTGTAGTAGCGACCAGTCGTACATATTCTTTCTCACCTTCAAAATAAAGAATATCATCCATTCTTATTTTGCTCAATGTTTTTCCCGATTTTACAAAAAAGTACTCCCTGTCCGGTGTGGAGACAGGCAGCTCACCAGTCTGGCGGTTATTAAAACTTGCCTCAATCTTTTGAGTTGCGGATAAGAAACGATTCAGTGTTATCGGTTTTAACAGGTAATCAATGGTTTGGAAAGTATAACTTTCTGCCGCGTGCTCAGAATATGCAGTGGTAAATACGATTTTTGTTTTTACTGGTAATAAGGCGGCGAGTTCCATACCCGATAAACGGGGCATATTAATGTCCAAAAAAATAAAATCGACGTCGTGCTTCTTTAAAAACGCTAAGGCCTCCAGCGCATCGTAACATTTGGCCAAAAGTTGCCATTGGGTAGTTTGATGGATCAGCATTTCCAGCAGTTTAACAGCGTTGGGTTCGTCATCTATGATGATGCAATTCAAATTCATGATAACGGGACTTTTAAAATGGCAGTAAAATATGGGTCGGTATTGTCAATATTCAATTCAAATTTTGTTCCGAATAATAGTGTAAGACGTTTACGTAAATTTTGTATTCCGAAGCCGTGGGAAGATTTCTGTACCTGTTTTTCGTGAATATGGTTGCGGGTTTGAAATAACAGGTATCCATCCTGCTGTATCAGGGAAATATCTATTATATTATGGCTGCTCGATTTATCAATCCCGTGTTTAAAAATATTTTCCACAAAGGTCATCAGCAACATAGGCGGGATACTGGCCTCTCCATTACATTTCTTTGTAAAATGAATGTCTGTATCATGCCGGATCCGGATCTTTTCCAGTGCAATATAATTTTCTATGAAGAGTATCTCGGTATGCAATGATACTTCGTCTTTAATGCTTTCATCTACAAAATACCGCATAATATCGGAAAGGCGCTCGATCAAACCTGCTGTTCTGGGGGCTTCGCGATAAGCTTCATAATAAATATTGTTCAGTGTATTAAACAGAAAATGTGGTTGAACCTGTGATTTCAGCAAATTCAATTCAGCCTGACTCTTTTGAGCCAGTATTTTTTCTGATTGCTGCTTTAATGAAAAATATGCGAGTGCTATTCTGAATATAAAACTGAGCAGATAAGTTAAAAATCCGGCCAGTACAAAATTTACTGCTGTGCTAAAGGACCAGGTTTCAGGTTTTTCGGGAAAAAACGAATTATAAAGCGTTATGATCAGGAAACCCCTCGCCAGGCCGCACCCTATTAGCAGGAAAATGACATACAGCACGTATTGTACCTTTTTTCCAGTTTCATAATAACGCGGGAACAGAAATTTAATATTTCCATAAATAATAAGTGCATAGAAGGAGACATTGATCAGGGTGAAACTGGCCGCCCGACGAAAACCGTCCATCGGGAGGATGGAAAAAAAGACAATAAAAGACACAGCGACCCAAACCAGCCATTGCAGTTGTTTGATGGTTGCCTGTCCGCTAAAAAACTTCATCATTAAAATTACCGGGCTTTTTCATTCCGACCGCCTGTTTTCAATAATCCGGCATGAATATTCAACAAATACCCTCCGAAGTGTGTGATCCATTGATTTTTTTGCCCAAACCATTATAAAAAAATCGTTATCCGTTGAAAGGATTTGATCATACGGATAATAAAAATAAGGTTTACCATTATTTTATACAGCCAAATAACTAAAAAATGAAACGTCTATCATTATTATTTGCTTTCCTGGTACTTACTCTCGTTTCCGGATCGGCATTCGCACAGTTTACACAATCGCAGATGGTTGCCGAATGGCAACGGGCAAAGACATACACCAAAGCATACCTGGATGCTATGCCTGCTGATGGTTATCGTTTTAAACCTACGCCTGAGATTCGTTCATTTGCTGAACAAATGCTCCATTTGGCCACTGATAATTATGGTTTTGCTTCTTTCGCAAGCGGGAAACCGAATCCCATCGGGGATACATCTTTGGAAAAAACGGTTTCGGCAACAAAGGAGGCCACTACAAAAGTGGCAATGGATAGCTATGATTTTATGATCAGCACATTGCAAAACATGACACCCGATCAAATGAACGAGATGGTGAAAAGACGCAATGGACAGGAAGTATCAAGGGCCAACTTATTTGGGAAAGCATTTGAACACCAAACACATCACCGGGGTCAAACAACCGTTTATCTGAGGTTAAAAGCTGTGACACCTCCCGCGGAAATGCTGTTTTAATAAACATCATATTTTCTCTCTTACCGTCTAAGTATCGTCTGTAATTCGTCTAAGATTCGTCTGTAATCCGTCTGAACATCGTCGGGACCCTGGCAGCAGGTTTAAATCGGGAAGCCTTATAGCGTTTTTCTTCTTTAAACACTAAATTGAATAATTTATTATATCGTTGCTTCATCCTGCTTCATTATGCTTCAATATGCTTCATAATGCTTCAAACTGCATCAAGCTGCGTCAACCTGCTTCAAGTTGCCTTAATACCGTGAGTTGAACGATTTTTCAACTTTAAATTTTCCGCAAACGGCCCTTTTTTCTTAAATTATATATAATCGACAGAATCCGTTTTTCTTTATCTTTTATCTGCATTTATTAATCTTAACGTCCGAGGATCTTCCATGAAGGGTTTAATGATGGATTACCAGCTTACAGTTCCGGCTATCCTGCGACGGGTGGAATCTTTTTTTGGGAAAAAAGAGATTGTGAGCTGTCTGCCAGACAAGAGCACGCATCGCTACACCTACAAGGATTTTTCGGTCCGGGTGAAGAAGCTGGCAACAGCGCTGCATGGGCTGGGCGTTCGCGAAGGAGATCGCGTCGCTACATTTTGCTGGAATCATTATCAACACCTGGAAACATATTTTGCCATTCCGTGTATGGGAGCCGTCGTCCATCCGCTCAACATAAGGTTTGGCGCGGAAGACCTGGGATATATCATCAACGAGGCGGAGGATAGATTCCTGATCGTGGATCAGGTACTTCTGCCTCTGTTCGAAAAGTTTAAGTCATCCACAAAGATTTCGTGTGTGATTGTGATTCCGCAAAGCAACCAACCTTTTTCCGAAGCATATCACAATTATGAAGATTTTTTGAATAGCGGGGATGAAGGTCAATTCGAACCTTTTGCAGGCGATGAAAATTCAGCCGCCTTTATGTGCTACACATCCGGAACGACCGGAAGGCCCAAGGGAGTGTTATATTCTCACCGTTCAATCCTGCTGCATGGCATGTCGTCTTTGATGACTGCCACCGGCATTGGTATTACTGAACAGGATACAGTGCTATCCATCGTGCCGATGTTTCATGCAGGAGCCTGGGGACTACCTTATAATTGCACGCTGGTGGGAGCCAAACAGATTTTCCCGGGGCCGGGATTGGACACAGAAAATCTTCTCCGCCTGCTAGAGAACGAAAACGTAACGATCACCGGAGCGGTACCGACGGTGATCCAGGGAATTCTGCACAAACTGGATGAACATCCGGGGGAATACAAATTGTCGCTGAGAACCATCATGATTGGCGGTTCAGCTATGCCGAGATTTCTGGTAAAATCATTTGACGAACGATATGGCGTCAAAGTCCTTCACACCTGGGGCATGACAGAGATTTCTCCACTTGGTGTCACTTCGGTTGTTCCCGGCAAACTGAAGAGTGCGTCAAAAGAAGAACAATACGACCACGCGATGAAACAGGGGCAACCCATTCCGCTGGTAGAGATTCGGGGAAGAAATGAGTCCGGCCTCATTCCCTGG
>DASXKM010000493.1:0-6279 GCA_036496825.1 Puia sp.
GTTGTAATAGCGAAAGTTGAGGAACCCAAAAAGGAGCCGGAAACTATCAAAATCGAAGCACCGGAAATTGAAGGACCTAAAATCATCGACAAAATAGATCTCTCTCAGATCGATTCTTCCACAAGACCCAAGAAAACTGCAAAGAAAAAAGAGCCGGAAGTAAAAGTTGCGCCTCCTGAAGAAAAACCGGTTATCCCTGTTGCAAAACCGGACGAGATTGCAGCTGAAGTCACAGTGCCTGAAGGTGAAAAGGAAGACGAAGCGACCATTGAAAACATTTTGGTTGATAAGATTGAAGGGCCGCGTATTCTGGGAAAAATAGACTTACCTGCTGAAACGGAAAAACCAAAGCAGCAGGATGAGAAAAGAAAAAGAAAACGCATTCCAATTGAAAAGAGGGAAGGCGGCGGAAATAATAATGGGAAACCATCAGGAACCGGTACACCGGTTCAGCGTGAACCGACACGCCCGAGCAGCGGAGCAAAACCCATTCTGCGCCGCGACCTCAGGTCACCGGCAGGCGCTACCAACCGCAGTGCAGCTACTCCACGCGACCAGAAAGAAATTGACAAAAAAGAAATTCAGGAAAAAATCCGTGAGACGCAGGCCAAACTGGCCGGAACCGGTGGTCGCGGAAGAGGAAGCAAGGCAAAATACCGCCGGGCGAGAAGAGAAGAAAATGCAGAAGCGAGTGGCAGCGAACAACAGGAAAGTACAAAACTTCAGGTTACCGAGTTTATCAGTGTGAGTGAGCTCGCAAACCTGATTGATGTAAGTTATGCCGATATCATCAGTAAGTGTATGAGCCTGGGTATGATGGTGTCCATCAACCAGCGTCTGGAAGCCGATGTGATTGAACTGGTAGCAGGCGAATTTGGATATACTGTTGAGTTTATTGGTATCGATGATGCCCTGGAGCTCGAAGAAGATGAAATTGTAGATACACCTGAGGATCTGTTACCCCGTTCTCCTGTAGTCACTATCATGGGTCATGTGGATCATGGTAAAACCTCACTGCTTGATTTTATTCGCGTAGCCAATGTAGTAGCGGGTGAAGCGGGTGGTATCACCCAGCATATTGGTGCCTACCAGGTGACCACAGCAAACGGCAAAAAAATCACCTTCCTGGATACACCGGGTCACGAAGCGTTTACGGCTATGCGTGCCCGTGGTGCCAAGGCGGCTGATATAGCCATCATCGTTATCGCAGCTGATGATGCGATCATGCCACAAACCAAGGAGGCGATATCGCATGCACAGGCAGCGAACCTTCCAATGGTTTTTGCGATCAATAAGATTGATAAAGAAGGATCAAATCCTGAAAAAATAAAAGAACAGCTGGCCGGCATGAACATCCTTGTTGAAGACTGGGGTGGTAAATACCAGAGCCAGGAGATCTCTGCCAAGAAAGGATTAAATGTTGATCTTCTGTTGGAAAAGATCCTTCTGGAAGCTGAAATTCTGGATCTGAAATCCAATCCTAAACGGGAAGCATCCGGTACTGTCATTGAAGCTTCTTTGGATAAAGGAAGAGGATACGTCGCCACCGTACTGGTGCAGGGCGGAACACTGAAAAGCGGAGATCTTGTGGTTTCCGGACAGTATTTTGGCCGTATCAAAGCGATGTTCAATGAAAGAAACAAGAAAATTGAGGATGCGCCTCCTTCTTCCCCTGTGTTATTACTTGGTTTGAATGGTGCTCCGCAAGCAGGTGAAAAATTCAAGGTATTTGCGGATGAAGCAGAGGCTAAAGAAACTGCGAACAGACGTGGTCAGCTGGCACGCGAACAGGGTATCCGAACCAAGAAGCATATCACCCTCGATGAAATCGGACGTCGTCTGGCACTGGGTAATTTTAAGGAATTGAATCTGATCCTGAAAGGAGATGTGGATGGGTCGGTAGAAGCCCTGAGTGATTCACTTCAGAAACTTTCTACGGAGGAAATTGCCGTGAAAGTGGTCCATAAAGCAGTCGGAGCGATAACTGAAAGCGATGTTCTGCTCGCCACTGCATCAGATGCCGTTGTAGTCGGATTTAACGTCCGGCCTTCTGTTCAGGCAGCAAGACTGGCCGAAAATGAGGGTGTACAGATAAAGACTTACTCCATTATCTACAACGCCATCGAAGAAGTGAAGAGTGCGATGGAAGGAATGCTGGAACCGAAGATCCAGGAAAAGGTGGTGGCCAATGTTGAAATACGAAATGTGTTTAAGTTCGACAAGGCGACCGTTGCCGGCTGCTATGTGCTGGACGGAAAAATCTACCGGAATTCAAAAATCAGACTGGTACGCGATGGTATCGTGGTATATCCGATCGGTGAAGGCGCAACAGCAGAACTGGCGTCTCTTAAACGATTTAAAGATGATGTAAAGGAAGTGCCGTCGGGCATGGAATGTGGTATTGTTATAAAGAATTATTCGGATTATCATGTGGGAGATATTGTTGAGGCGTACGAAGAGGAAGAAGTTAAAAGAACACTATAGTTTGAGTTGTTAGTTGTCAGTTGTTAATTGTCAGCTGATAGGAATTAACAATTAACAACTGACAATTAACAACTAGACAGTGTATTTTTGAAAGTCCAGATCCCCGATTATGAAGAAAATAGTTTTTGCTGCTTTTTCTCTGCTGATTGCGACAACCCTGCTGGCACAGCAAAAAGTGGTAGCCGATAAAATTGTAGGTATCGTTGGCGATAAAATCGTTCTGAAATCAGAAATTTTTATAGCTAACGAAGATATTAAAAGGCAGGGCGGTCAGGAGCAGGATCCATGCCAGATTCTCGATGGTATGCTCGTTCAAAAAGCGCTTGTTTTGCAAGCTGAAAAAGATTCAATTCCCGTTACTGAGGACGAAATAGACGCTGAGATAGACCAGAAAATACGGTATTTCATTTCACAATACGGAAGTAAGGAAGCCCTGGAACAGGTTGCCGGCCGGTCTGTCTACCAGATGAGGGAGGAATTTCGCCAGCCCATTAAGGAGCAACGTATGGCTTCGGGTATGAGGGCAAAAATTGTAGAGGGCATCAAGATTACCCCAACAGAGGTTAAGGAATACTATGAAAAGATTCCGAAGGATAGTCTCCTGTTTTATGAGTCCGAATTGCAAATCGGTCAAATCGTAGTTTATCCGAAAGCAAGCCGGGATATTGAACTGCTTGCCATCGAGGAGCTGAACGGATACAAGACGGATGTGGAAAGCGGTCGTAAAAAATTTGAAACCCTTGCTTCTTTGTATTCGGATGATCCCGGAAGTAAAGACAAGGGTGGAATGTACCAGGTCAATAAACAGGAAAAACAATGGGATCCGGTATTCCTTAATGCGGCTTTTCGTTTGAAAGAAGGTCAGATTTCACCCGTTATCAAAACACGTTTCGGGTATCATATCATTATGATGGTAAGCCGAAATGGAGACGATGCCGTAATACGGCATATTCTGCGCATACCACAGATTACACAGCCTGAAATCAATACTGCAACAGAGAAACTTGATTCCGTGCGTCATCAGCTGGTAACTGGTACTATCGGGTTTGGTGAAGCAGTTGCAAAATACAGTGATGATGAAAATGCAAAGTTCACTGCCGGTATTTTGATGGCACGCGATGGTTCCAATTATCTGAAAATAGACGAACTGGACAAGGAAATGGTGTTACTTCTTAAGAATTCCAACCTGAGTTCCGGCCAGTATTCACAACCCACCGTTTTTACCGATGAGCGTGGTAAAAAAGGTGTTCGTATTATTTATCTTATCTCCAAATCGGAACCGCACCGTGAAAATCTGAAAGATGATTACAACCGGATAGCCCAGCGGGCATTAGAACAAAAAAAGAACAAAGTGTTGCAAGCCTGGTTCCAAAGCCGGATTTCAACCTACTATATTATGATCGACGGTGATTACCGTAATTGCGGAAATCTATCAAAATGGCAAACACGCCAGTTTACAAGCTCAAATTAATGAGCTACGACAAGAAATGGGGGAAATCCACTCGCTGGCGCCTTTAACTTCAGCCAGTTTATAGTATCTTACGACTATCTAACCGCTATGCATATCCCGAATCCAGTTAATGCCATTGAAAACAAGCAGGCCATGATTAGTATTTTGATTGCAGACGACCATAAACTCATCAGGGAAACCTGGACCTATATATTAAACCGGGACTCACGGTTTAAAGTTATCGGCTCCTGCAGCAATTCAGAAGATGCTGTAAAAATGAGTGAAGAAATTCATCCGAATGTAGTGCTGATGGATATCAATATGGTGCCGTTTTCAGGTATTGAGGCAACCCGTCAGATCAAAGAGGTCTCGCCGGAAACCAGGGTCATCGGTGTTACCATGCATTCCCAACCGGCTTTTGCCAAGAAAATGATCCAGTACGGTGCGAGTGGTTATGTTACCAAAAATTCATCCCGGGAAGAGATGGTAAACGCTATTCTGGAAGTGTCTAAAGGGAATAAATTCGTATGTGAAGAGATTAAGGACCTGATGATCACGGAAAGTGCTGCAGATCAAGCCACTGTTTCCGCCGTTAATACGCTGACTGAAAGAGAAATGGACGTTATTAATCTGATTCGAAAGGGAAGTTCCTCAAAGGATATTTCCCTAAAACTCGAAATTTCCATCAAAACTGTAGAAGTACACCGTCATAATATTCTTAAAAAGCTGAAACTTAAAAATGCGGTTTCGCTGATTCACTTCATGAATTCGAGCTCTGTAACGATTTAAACGGTTCGCAGTTGACGGTTGACGGTTGGCAGTAGGTTTTGCTTCAATCTTCCAGACTTTCAGTCTTCCAGTCTTCCAGACTTGTTTAAAATGAATTAACTTTGCGCTTCACTTTCGTTTTGGTAGCCGTTGGCCGCTGGCGCCATCACTAAAAAAAGCAAATTGAGCGACGAAATAAAACATGAATGCGGTTTGGCATTCATCAGACTTCGCAAACCTTTCTCTTTTTATCTCCAGAAATATGGTACGGCATTGTATGGCTTAAATAAGCTCTACCTGCTCATGGAAAAACAACATAACCGCGGTCAGGATGGCGCAGGTGTTGCTTCTGTAAAGCTCCATATTGAACCCGGACATCCGTTTCTTCACCGGATACGAAGTAACAACAATCAACCAATTGCCGATATATTCTCAAAAATAAATGACGAAGTACAGGACCTTGAAAAATATCAACCTGACATTATCAAGCATCCCGGGCTTTTAAAAGGCCATATTTCTGTCATGGGTGAACTTCTGCTTGGCCATCTCCGGTATGGAACACAGGGCAAGAACAACGTTGAATTCTGTCATCCTTTTATAAAAAGGGACACGATACCTGCCCGCAATCTCGCACTGGCAGGCAATTTTAACCTCGTTAATACAGACGAACTTTTTGCCCTGATAAATATTGAACCGGGTGAATTTCAAAAGCAGAGCGACCTGGCAGCCATGATGGAAGTAATTCACCATTATATCGTACAGGCAGATGAAGAAAAACCTGAAGAGCTGGATTTGAAACGAGTGCTGAAAAAAGCGCTGCCTTTGTTCGACGGAGGATTTACGGTTGGCGGGCTGGTGGGCAACGGAGACGGATTCGTTTTTCGTGATGCACACGGAATCCGTCCGGCTTATTATTTTGCCAATGACGAAATCATCATTGCGGCTTCCGAGCGATCCGCCATAAGAACCGTTTTTAACGTCGGAGAAAACGAAGTGCTGGAATTAATGCCGGGTCATGCACTCATTGCAAAATCAGACGGACGGTTTTCGGTTGAACAGATTATTCCCGCCAAAGAACGCCGTGCATGCAGCTTTGAGCGGATTTACTTTTCAAGAGGCAGTGATGAAAAAATCTACCGGGAAAGAATTGCGCTTGGTTATAACCTGAGTGAACAGATCCTGAATTCCATCAATCATGATTTGAAACACAGCATCTTTTCCTTTATTCCCAATACAGCGGAGGTCGCATTTTATGGAATGTGGAAGGGTCTCGATGATTATCTGAAAAAAGTAATGATCGACAGAATCATGTCCTGGGGAAATGATTTGACGGAAGAAAAGCTTTCTCAAATGATCAACCGGAAAATCCGGATTGAGAAAATTGCAACCAAGGACGTCAAGATGCGGACATTCATTACCGCCGATGCCAGCCGGAATGAAATGGTTCAGCACGTTTATGATATTACTTATGGCACCGTGCAAAAAGATGTGGATACCCTGGTTGTGATTGATGATTCCATCGTGCGCGGAACCACATTGCGTGAGAGTATCGTGCGTATGCTAGCCCGGCTTGAACC
>DASXKM010000494.1:0-4942 GCA_036496825.1 Puia sp.
GGCCGATGGATGAGCGAAGGAAAATTCGTAGACGTCAGACCCTTCATCAAAAACAAAAAGCCTGGCGATACGGATGAATCAACGGATGCTTATGATGCCATCGACTGGCTCGTTAAAAATATTGCCGGCAATAATGGAAAAGTAGGCGTGTTCGGCACATCATATCCGGGATTTTACGCTGGCATGGCTGCTGCGTCCGGCCACCCGGCGCTAAAAGCAGTCAGTCCGCAGGCGCCCGTGACTGACTGGTTCGAAGGCGATGATTTTCATCATAACGGTGCTTTTTTTTATATGGACGCATTTGATTTTTATGTTGCCGGTGGTTTCGGCAGACCGCATCCGGTGCCGGTCAGTAAAGAATCTCCCATGCCCGACTTTTATAACAGTAAGGACAATTATATGTTTTATCTGCAGCTGGGAGCGGATAAAAATTTATTGAAGCTGGCAGGAGACAGTATCAACTTTTTTAACGAACTCTATAAGCACCCGAACCGGGATGCATGGTGGCAGGAAAGAAATGCACGGGTAGCTCAATTTAATATTAAACCTGCCATCCTTGTAGTGGGAGGATTATTTGATGCTGAAGATTGTTTTGGTGCCTGGAATTTTTACAAAGCCATCCGCAGTCAAAGTCCTGAAACTAATGCTAAACTCGTGATGGGTCCCTGGTATCATGAAGAATGGTCCAGTCCGGATGGAACCCGTCTCGGTAATATCTATTTTGAATCCAATACGGCTGTGACTTATCAAAACGATATGATCATTCCGTTTTTCAATCATTATTTGAAAGGAAAAAACGATCCGGCCCTCCCGGGAGCAACTATATTTTTTACGGGTGAAAATAAATGGAGACGCTTTGATTCATGGCCATCCGGCCAGGTCAGGGCAGAAAAAGTTTACCTGAGAGACCAAAATAAAATCTCTTCAAAAGTGCCGGCAGATGAAATGGCTTATGATGAATATATTAGTGATCCGGCTCATCCGGTTCCATATACGGAAGCTGTACATTTTAACAGGACACGTGAATATATGACAGATGATCAGAGATTCGCGTACCGCAGACCGGATGTACTTTCGTATCAATCCAATATATTAAAAGAGGATTTTACAATCGGGGGCTCTGTACTCGCAGATCTCCAAACAAGCATTAGTACTACCGATGCTGATTTTGTGGTAAAAATCATAGACGTTTTCCCGGATAGCCTTTCATACCAGCGTATCGATATTTATGCTGTGAAGGAGGCTGAAAGAATTTATCCGCTCGGTGGCTACCAAATGTTGGTACGCGGCGAAATTTTCCGGGGCAAATTCCGGCACAGTTTCGAAACGCCACAGGCCTTTCAACCCGGAAAGATAGAAACCATTCATTTCGCACTGCCGGATGTAGCTCATACTTTTAAGAAAGGTCACCGGATGATGATCCAGATTCAAAGCAGTTGGTTTCCTTTGTCTGACAGAAATCCCCAGAAATTTACAGATATATATTCCTGTGACGATAAGGATTATCAGAAATCTACCATTCGTATTTTTCGCGATCGGCAAAATGCTTCGGCGATCATTTTACCGGTTTTGTCCGGAAATCTGGAATAGTTGCTTCGAAGCATATAATATTTTTTTAAAGCCAAACCGGTTAATTAATTTAGTGCATGTAAAACCTTCTTTCAGATTCAATCGACCGCTATGGAATCTGCTAAACAGCAACCCTTACTTGAGCTTTCGCTTCATGACATCCAATCATATATTTATAAGGTGACAAGTGGGCCTATGGAACTTGCTCGTTTTCAATTTAACAGAACTGAATTTTGTTATAAAAGAAAAAACAAAAAAAGCCAGGACGAACTTTCCATCATTTTTCTAAGTCAGTTTCCTGTAAAATACAGGATTGGATTGCGGCTCGAAATCTGGCACACGGAAATAAAAAAAATGAAGGAATCTTTTATGCGGGACATCCTCATGAAGGAATCCAATCTGTGCAGTATTATTCTGAACATGAAGGATTTTCCTTCAAATAATCCCCGGGAGGAAACCATAAAAGACTTTACAATCTATAATCAGCAGGATTTATTTATGCTTGGCGATTGGCTCGCCGGAACATTTCAATATGAATTAATACCGGTCTGTGATCAAATGAATTCCATCGAAGGGATGGAAAAATTTTTCACAGAGAATCCACACTGGTCGCTGAATTCGCATAGCGGCGGAAATATTTGCACCGACCTGATCGTTGCCAAGCTGACCAGGAAAAGAGATATTCACGAAAGATATCTTCAATTGTTTCAGGGTCTGCAGCTTAAAATCGGGAATCAGTCAATGAGTCCAAGCAGCAGGGAGTTGCTTACCCTTTGTTATGAATCGATCTGCTGATCGTTCTCCGGCTGAATTTCCACACTTCCACATTTCCATATTTTCATACTTGTCTTAAAACCCTATTTTCGCAGATAAATTGAAATAAACAGCTTGTATTATGAAAATGGCAGATTCTTTTGAAAAGATCCCTTTAAAAATTTTTCCGAATGCATCGGAAGGATCTGTGTTTGTCGCAAAAAAAGTGGCAGATCTGATTCGTGAAAAGGAAAAAAATAAAGAGCGCTGCGTACTTGGTCTTTCAACGGGCAAATCGCCATTAAAACTTTATGCTGAGCTCATCAGAATGCACAAAGAAGAAGGCCTCAGTTTCAAAAACGTAGTGGCATTCAATCTGGATGAATATTATCCAATACAGAGAACGGCTGTCCAGAGTTATTACCGCTTCATGAAAGAAAATCTCTTCGATCATATTGATATTGATCCGAATAATTGTTTTATTCCCGACGGTGAACTGCCAAAAGAAGAAATGAAATCTTTTTGTGCGGGGTACGAGCAGGCCATCGTTGACGCCGGAGGAATCGATTTGCAAATCCTGGGCATCGGTTCCAATGGACACATTGGCTTTAACGAACCAGGGTCCAGCCGATTTTCCAAAACGAGGGTCACTCCGCTCGAAAATTCAACAAGGTTATCAAATGCGGGGGATTTTGACAGTGTTACACAGGTTCCCCGATTATCGGTTACAATGGGAATCAGCACGATCCTCAAAACCAAAAAGATAATCCTGATGGCCTGGGGAAGTAATAAGTCCCAGGCTATCCAGAAATCTGTTGAAGGAAATCCGACAGAGGAAATGCCGGCATCCATCCTGCAGGAGCATGATGATACTTTATTCGTCACAGATGAAGCCGCGTCAGCCGATTTGATTCGTTTTAAAGCTCCCTGGCTTGCCGGCGATTGCGACTGGAATAAAGATATTCTCCGCAAGGCGGTAGTCAGTACTGCACTAAAGTTGGGTAAACCCATATTAAGTCTGACTGATAATGACTATAACGATCATGGCCTGAGCGATCTGCTCGCTGTCAAAGGAGATGCTTATGAAATAAATCTGGAAGTATTTTATATGCTTCGGGACAGCATTACGGGTTGGCCCGGGGGTAAAAATCTTCCTCTCCCGAATGCGCCGGAAAGAATGACTCCTTATCCCAAGAGGTGCCTGATTTTTTCACCCCATCCGGATGACGACATAATCTCGATGGGAGGTACATTTATGCGTTTGCATGATCAGGGCCACGAAGTTCATGTGGGTTACCAGACCTCAGGTAATATTGCTGTTACGGACGAATTTGTTACACGTTTCATTGATTTTGCGGTAGGGTTTGAATCCATGTTTGGAATCGATAATAAGAGGTCTACTGAAATCCTTACCAATGCCAAGAAATATCTGAAAGATAAAAAAACAAGTGGGATCGACTCTCCTGAAATTAGAAGTATAAAGGGTTTGATCAGGCGTAGTGAAGCCAGTGCTACCTGCCGATACGTAGGCATCCCGGATACGGGTATACATTTCATGAATCTTCCCTTTTATGAAACGGGTACAATCCAGAAAAATCCGATGAGTGAAGCAGATATAGCCATTACAACCCAACTTTTACAGAAAATCAAACCCCAGCAGGTATATTGTGCCGGTGATCTGGCCGATCCTCACGGAACACACAGGGTTTGTCTCGAAGTTGTATTTGAATCTTTGAGGCGCCTTAAAAAGGCAGGCGAACCCTGGGTTAAGGATTGCTGGGTTTGGTTGTATAAGGGCGCCTGGCAGGAATGGGATGTCAGCGAAATCGAAATGGCAATCCCCATGAGTCCGGATCAGGTGTTGAAAAAACGATTTGGCATTTTTATCCATCAGTCTCAAAAGGATATGGTTCCGTTTCAGGGCTCCGATAGTCGTGAATTCTGGCAGAGAGCCGAAGACCGAAACGCAAATACAGCGAATCTGTATGCTCAGTTGGGGTTGACCAAGTATGCTGCGATGGAAGCTTTCAAACGCTGGCATTTCTAGGTTTGAAGCTTAGGGCGTAAAGCTTTAGGCATAATAAACCGGACCAATCTTTCATTTTTGTAAGGTGAAAACAGATAATTGTCTTGATTTAGATCAGCTTTTTAAACCGGAAAGTCTTCTTGAGTGATTCAGATTTAACATATAAGGAAGTTTCTGAAGAGAATAAAATGACAAAAAAGGCCTTAAGCTTTACGCCCTGCGCTTTAAGCTTAAAATGGTCTGATGCCTGGAAAATATCTTCTTTTAGGTGGAAGTTATGGGTCGGAATGGCAGTTTTTGCCGGAATTCTGACGAGTTTACCTTTTTTCTTTATTGCAATTGAGGCGCGTAACGGATTCGTATTTACCGATTTTATACTCGAACTGATTCCGGCTCATGATTTTTCAGTGGCTGTATTCTTTTTGATCTGGTCCTGCTGTCTGCTTTTGGTCATCCGAATATACCGGGACCCTCTGATGCTTCTGGTTGCTTTATGGGCTTATAACATCGTAACCCTCCTCAGAATGTCCGGTATAGGCCTGATTTCATTGAATCCTCCGGCCGGACTCATCCCACTGGCCGACCCTATCACAA
>DASXKM010000495.1:0-3304 GCA_036496825.1 Puia sp.
AAGAGCCTCGAGCCCGGCTATGACAGCCATCAGCTCCATCCGGTTATTGGTAGTCCGGTTAAATCCGCCGGACAATTCCTTGGTGGTTCCCTTCCATATCAGGATGGTTCCAAATCCTCCCCGCCCAGGATTACCACGCGAGGCACCATCGGTATACATAATTACATGCTCTTGCAAAATGACTTAATGTTTAGGTATAAAATATGATGGATTGGTAATAGCGGATGATTGCGACTAAACCTGAAAAACACCGGTTTTAAATGCAGAAATATCAGGGTTTTGGTTGGCCGCCCGGATGCCTTCGGAAATAAACTTTCTTGTTTCAAGCGGATCAATGATTCCGTCAACCCATAACCTTGCAGCTGCATAATATGGGCTGGTTTGTTTCTCATAACGGCCCCTTATTTCGTCCAGCAATTTTTTTTCTTCTGCGGGATCTATGATCTGTCCCTTTGATTTCAGCGATGCCACCTGAATCTGTAATAAGGTTTTTGCAGCCTGATCACCACCCATTACGGCTATTTTTGCTGTGGGCCAGGCGAGAATTAGTTTTGGATCGTATGCTTTTCCGCACATGGCATAATTGCCGGCACCGTATGAATTACCCACGATAATCGTAAATTTTGGAACAACTGAGTTCGCAACAGCATTCACCATTTTCGCGCCGTCTTTGATGATGCCTGATTGCTCGCTTCTTGTTCCTACCATGAATCCCGTGACGTCCTGCAGAAAAAGAATCGGAATTTTTTTCTGATTACAGTTCATGATAAACCGGGCAGATTTGTCTGCGCTGTCATTATAAATAACGCCGCCTAATTGTACTTCTCCCTTTTTTGTTTTTACGATGGTGCGTTGATTTGCGACGATTCCAACTGCCCACCCATCGATCCGGGCATAACCACAGATAATGGTTTTACCATAATCTTCCTTGAATTGCTGAATACCCGGCGCATCCACCATCCGGTCAATAATTTCCAGCATGTCATAGGGTTTTGTTGAATCGGATGGGAAGAGACCATAAATTTCTTCCGGATTTTTAACAGGGTCCTTTGCCTCAATTCGGTCATATCCGGCTTCAACTGCGTGACCGAGTGTCGACATGATTTTTTTCACCTGGTCAAGGCATTCTTCTTCAGTTTTGAATTTATAATCGGCAATGCCGGAAATGGATGTATGCGTTACAGCACCTCCCAGCGATTCTGAATCCGTAGTTTCTCCAATGGCAGCCTTGACCAGATAAGGACCTGCCAGATAAATAGAACCATTTCCTTCTACCATCAATGTTTCATCACTCATGATAGGAAGATATGCACCGCCGGCTACACAGGGTCCCATAACGACCGATAGCTGTGAAATACCCATGGCACTGATACGGGCATTATTTCTGAAAATTCTTCCAAAATGTTCCTTATCAGGAAATATTTCGTCCTGTAACGGAAGAAAAACGCCGGCACTGTCAACGATGTAGATCAGTGGCAGATGATTTTCCATTGCGATTTCCTGCAAGCGGAGATTTTTTTTACCAGTGATGGGAAACCAGGCACCCGCCTTCACGGTCTGATCATTGGCCAGAATAATACATTGTCTTCCGCTCACATAACCGATACCTGCAACCGTACCGGCAGCAGGGCAGCCACCGTACTCTTCATACATTTCATAACCTGCGAAAGCACCTATCTCGTAAAAAGCGCTGTCTTTATCAACGAGGTAGGCTATTCGTTCTCTTGCTGAAAGTTTATTTTTTTCATGTTGTTTTTCAATCGATTTCAGACCGCCACCAATGGCAATTTTCTGAAAGCGGTTTCGAAGCTGGCTCAATGCCTGCTTCATATTATCTTCATTCTTGTTAAAATCAAGATCCATCATAATTGTATAAGATGCAATATAGTATGGATGCTCTAATAATATGTATTTTTAAGGGTATGCATTGGAAACGTTACAGGTCCTGGGGGATTCCTTTATTGATTGTTGCAGTCATCAAAATATTTTCTTTTTTTCCTGAAGCGGTTGAAAAATATTATTCGACAGGAATTTACCCGGTCATTTCAATTTTCCCGCGGCTGGTGTTCGGTTGGATTCCATTTAGTGTCGGTGATATTTTATACGCGGCAGTTTTTTTATACCTGGTCATTTCGCTTGTCCGGTTTTTTACAAGGGCGTTCAAAAGGACATTACACAGGCAATACCTTATGTTATGCCTCAAAAGATGTTTCTCAATCCTGCTATGGGTGTACATCGCATTCAATATATTCTGGGGGTTGAATTATGACCGGTTGCCAATAGCAAAACAACAGCATCTGGAAACAAAGCCATATTCCAAAGAAGATCTCCAGGCACTGATTGGATTATTGGTTACAAAAATGAACGGCATTGATTCCACATCCCGTGCGGCAAGAAAGAATCTGTATTCGAATGACAGCCTGTTTAAATATTCTGTGGCGGCATATCGTAGTGCTGCCGCGCAATATCCGCAATTACTATATACTTATCCGTCTGTTAAATCCTCTTTTTATGGATACATAGCAAACTATATGGGTTTCAGCGGCTATTATAATCCTTTCACCTGCGAGGCACAGGTGAACACTACGATACCACGGTTTGTACAGCCTTTTACAACCTGCCATGAGATCGGTCACCAGATGGGTTACGCAAAGGAGGAGGAAGCAAATTTTTCCGGATTCCTGTCAACAAAATCATCCAGTGATCCGGCATTCAAATATTCTATTTACGTTGACCTGTATTTATATTCAGCCGGCGCATTATATGCGATGGATTCAACGGCGTTCATACCATACCGTGAATCATTAAAACCTGATGTTCGTCAGGACCTGCGTGATCTGAAGGCATTTTACAAAAGTTACCAGAATCCGCTGGAGCCAATCATTCACAAAATTTATGGTAAATACCTGAAGGCAAACCGACAGCCGCAGGGTATTTATGCCTATGATGAAGTGGTGGGTCTGGCAATCGCCTATTACAAGAAAAACGGCGCGAATGCATTTTAAAATTTATTCTTCCACATCATACTCTCTACCGGTTTATTAGTCTGACCGGCATATTTGGCGTCTTTTTTCTGACTGTATTTTACTTCTATTTCGCCGTCGACCGGGAAATAAATTAACTGTCCGATGGGCATTCCTTTATAAATGCGAACAGGTTGTTTAACCGATATTTCCAATGTCCAGTTTCCGCAAAAACCAACATCGCCTTTGCCGGCTGTGGCATGAATATCAATTCCCAGCCGGCCGGTTGAAGACTTGCCTTCCAGAAAGGGCACTTGTTCATGTGTTTCGGTATATTCAGC
>DASXKM010000496.1:0-5113 GCA_036496825.1 Puia sp.
AAAATCAGTTTTGTTATCACAGGCGTAGGATCAGCAAAAGTTTTCATTGCAGTGTCTGCTTGTATTAATCCATAACCCGTAACTACATTGTATCCGGGTGGTCCGTTCTGTCGGGCAGTGCTTTGTAAAAGACTTCTCATCTGGGCTGGGCTCAGTTTCACATTGGAATATTTCAGTTTCCCTTCCAGCAACAGGGCCGCCACGCCGGCAGCCTGCGGAGCCGCGCAGGATGTACCAAAAAAACTTGGAAAGGGTGAACCCGTGATATTGATCGATCCGAAGTTAACAGTCGTACTTACTCCGTCGGGGGCTACGAAATCAGGCTTATTTCTCAAAACTCCGTTTATCGGTGTTCCGCCATAGGAAGAAAATGTTTCCATCTGGAAGGGGCTCACTCCGTAAGCGGGTGTCTGGGTATAACGGGCAGCCCCAACCGACATCACGCCGGTCGCATTTGAATGTCCGACGATGGTGGAAACACCGGCATTAAAGTTATTGATCGTCAGGTTACCCCGGAACACAACATACTTGAAAGGAATATTGCCTGATCCGGCTGACCGTATGATCATGATATGCGTCGTTGAATTGGCTGTCACTGTAAATGGCAAAACTTCCAAAGGATCGCCCCCGATATTATTACGGTTGAAACCAAACAATGTGCGACCGGTTGTATCTGTCAGATAGATGTCCAGATCATTGACTGTACCGGTGGTTGTCTGACCAAGAGAATAAATCGAATCCTGCCATTGAAGAACGATTGTGTAAGTGCCCGGCGTAAGGGAGATACTTTGATATATACTTCCTCCGAAATTGTGTGCCGTGCCGGTTATACCATTGGGTGCCGGCGCAGGATTGTAGTTGCTGCCATAAGAAGAATTTCCGTTATTTCCTGCAGCCGAAAAATAGGAGACACCCTGGCCCGCAACAAGATTTGCAGCCTGTGCTACTACTCCATCCTGGAAAAAAGGTTCTGTGATATATGTTACATCGTCTACAATCACCTGGCATGAGTCCTGCTGAAGTTGCAGAATTCCTTGTGCAAAATCGCCCGCGCTGATGAAACCCGTTCTGAAATCCAGCTTCGCTTTCGGAGCGATACCATGAACCACCTGCAACATAGCGCGACCCTCATCTGAGGCCCTGCCATAGGGATATTCGCTCAACACTTTGACCGGCGTGAAGTTGCTGTCCGGATTGTTCGCTGCGCCGGGAAGAATTCCGTTTACGATATCTGCCTGCGCCGATGTGCCCGTCAGCGTATTATAACTGTCCGACAAAACGCCTACTTTGATACCATTTCCCGCAATATTATATCCCTGTCGTACAAAATTTGTACGCATTACGGTATCACCCTGTATCGGTAAGATGCTACTGTTGCCGAGAGGCGGAAACATCGGGCGGCAATAATCGATCAGGTTCGGAAGGCTGTCAAGTTTTTTGAGGTTGACAATCGGATAAGTGCCGGTAATGATCAAAGTATTCGGACCATTATTAACCAGGTTTGTGAGGCCATAGGGAGAAGTCTGCAACAAGGCCAAAAGAGTTTGATACTGTCCGGCCCGGGCAATCACTTCTATCTGAACTGTTCCTCCATTTATGATAAAGATCGTTTTGGCCGAATCTGTTACCATGCCAAAGTTGTCGTATAAAGAACCCAGTTCGGAGCCGATGATATCAAAAGACTTTCCACCGGTAGGTGGTGGATAGTATGGCAGGATGCATGGAACAGATGTTACTAAAGTAGTGTCGGTTGCAGTGCAACCCCCATTGGGATCAGTGACAGTGAGGACATAGGTTCCTGCAGCTGAAACCAGCGGTGTTGCTGTATTTCCGCCGGAAACAATATTACCTCCATTGAGCGCCGTCCATTTAAACGTGGCACCCGGTGTAGTCGAAGAACCATTTAATTGTCCGTTTGAAGCCGCACAGGTGAGCTGTTTGTCTGCGCCTGCGTTTGCATTCGGCGTGATGCAAAATTTATATGGAGCGTAATTAACGGAAGAGTTCCCGCCAATGTTTACCATGGTCGCACTATAGAAAGCTCCTACAGTCGCAACGGCTTGATTTCCCTCACCAATGCTGATCCCACCAAATGGCGCCCAAACGGTACCGACCCATTTTGTTTTGTAGGATTGATTTGAACCCGAGGTAAGATTCCAGGAATAGGGACCATATGCACTGGTCGAACCGGTACCATGAGTCTCTGTATAAATCCGTGATGCACCTCCACCATTAAGGGTATCCACCCCACAGTCATTTAAATCTATATCTCCGTATACATAAATTTTAATATCGCCCGGGAGCTTTTTAAAGTCAAATAAAAAAATGTTGGTATTCCCAGTATTCTTTATGGAGTTAAATATATATATACCAGGTCCGGAAAAGGTGATCGTTTGTTTTCCTGAAAGAGTCATTGTATTATAAGCACCAGGAGTGATCGTTTTTGTAGCAGTAATATTTGCCGTTCCAGCGACAGGAAATGTAGTTACTGACGGCATAGAAGGAAGAGTGGGCAAACTGGGATTTCCAGTCACATTTCCCAGCGTCGGAGCAGGCCCGCTATACGTAGTGCCGGCTGGGTGGGTAACCCGCGCGCTTACCGTTCCACCGCCCACTACAATGTTGCCGTTCACATCAATATTACCTTTCAAAAGGGAACTTGTTCCGGCGCTCAGGATCGTGCCGGTTACCGCTGGTATATTCGCAGCAGTAATTCGGCCTGTAACCGTATTTCCGTTTGATAATTTAACAGTGCCGCCGCTGTACATATTTCCAGTCACTGATGCATTTCCAGTGCTTTGCACTATGTGATAACTACCAATGGAACCGGTGATGGCGGTCGCACTGCCAAGGGTCACGGCACAGGTTGCGCATGAAGAGCTTCCGCCAAATAAAACAAAATCTGTAATATTCGTTTGTTGCGCGCTTAGAAGTTGCGGCAGAAAACCAATCATTAAAAAAGGGAAAGTCCGTAATAAATTACGTTGAATAATGCCAGTCTGTACCATAGAGCTCAGGGTGTTAGGGAATAAAAATCATATTAGGGACGGATCGTCTTACTCGATATCGCAGGATAGATCGTTAGAGATTTCTCTCTTTTATGACACGTCAACAAGCGGTGTCAAATTGAAAATATTGGGAAAGTACCAAAAGAACGATCAATGAAAATAAAGGGCGGGATTAAAAGACTTTAGGAAATATAGTCTTCAGGAATTACTAACCCCCATCGTATAATTCCTAATATCCTTAAAAGTAAGAATTAATACATTATCTGTCAAATTTCATGTTTAAACAGTCAATTTCATTGAGCAGCGAGTAGGTCTCACTTAGCCGTTGGCCCTGTCGCGACAAAATTATCCCGCCGGTTATCTCGCAGAATTGGTTTGATCCAGCGCTGCCTTTAATCCGGCGGCTAATTTTCCGGGGTCACCGACTGCCCAGAAATGAAGCATCAATAAACGCGGATCATCAAAAAGCATATGATTGTGGACTGCCGTAACTGTAATTCCATTCTCAGTCAGCGCCTTTATTACCGGGTTTACTTCTTTTGCCAGGAGCACAAAGTCACCGGTAATGGCTGCCTGATTATCTGACATCTGAAAATTGATACCGGTTGCCATACCCATCGCCGGGGGCATTTCCATTCCACTTTCGGTTAAGCGTTCTTTCCTTGGAAAACTATATTGCAGAAGGTTACCATTATGCTTTCCTTTCGTACCAAGAACGGATTCAACATTTAACCAATCAATAACGGGCGTTATCAATGTGCCTTGTGGCGGAGACATTGGTGTGCCGGTCAGTGAAATCACCGATTTTATTTTCTCAGCTAATGAAAGCGCATCGTCGGATCCCGAAAAATGAAGATATTTTATAGCGGGTTTTTCATTTACCAAATGATTGTGAATGGCTGTTATTTGTAAATTCAAACTGACCAGCTTCGCAACTACGGTTGGTTCTTCTGTATCCAGCATAACCAGGTCGCCCATCATCATAGATTCATGACCCATAGACAAAATGCCGATCCAGGATGTCAGCGCGAGGCCCGGAGAAACAGAGAATTCATTCACCTGGACCTTTAAGTCAGATCTTGGAAAAGTAATCTTATACACCTGTCCCTGAACTGTTCCCTTTTTCCCGAAAATATTGTTCAAACCGGTTGAATCTACCTGGGCAAAACTGAAATAGCCAAACACTAAAAACAGCGGGATAAGAATTTTTGATTTGTATTTCATAAAACGATTTTTAAATGATACCCAAAATCCATTCCATTTGATAAAGATACTTTTATCCGATTTGATTTTCGATCATCAAATGATCAGGAACATTGTCATTGTGAAAATGTATGTTCACTCAAATTAAAAACCCCGGCCGGTGCCAGGGTTTTTGATTTCATTCGTTTCAGTAAGACCGGTTATTTTACATTTAACATCCAGGAGCCATCTTTAAACCACTTATTCTCGAGCGCCGGCAGCGTGCCGGATATTTGTAAGGTTGAAAGATAGTTTGTCACCAGGTTTAGAAATTGCGGATCACCGGAGGGTAATGCCATACCGATAGGTTCAACAGTCAATGGTTGTTCGCCGGTCACCAGATCCTTTCCCGGATTCTTCAAAATTGAAAGCACACAGATGGGCTTATCGGCCACCATGGCATCAGCCTGATCATTGATGACCATGGCAACTCCTTCATCGTAATTATTTACAGCGATGAGCTGGTGTTTTGACATGACCGTCTTTACAAATTCCTCGCTGGTCGAACCTTTCAGACAGACGATCTTATATTTTTTCCCGCCCGCGCTGGTGTCTGCATTAAACGCTGCCACCTTACTGGATTTAGTCAAGATTGATTTTCCTGAAACGATATAAGGACCTGCGAAAAGAGCGCTCAGATTTCGTTCTGGCGTGATGGTCATGCCCGACATGATCGCGTCAATTTTACCCGACTTAAGAGCGTCCATCAAATCTGAAAAAGGCATTTCAACCAGTTTTGGTTTCACTCCCAGTGTTGTTGCCAATGCTTTCGCCAGGTCAATTTCATAACCCATCAACTCTCCGGTCTTTGACTTCATGGAGAACGGTGGCTGATCTCCGGTGGTGCCGATGCGGATCTCTCC
>DASXKM010000497.1:0-10600 GCA_036496825.1 Puia sp.
CGTGTTTCGGAAGTGGATGAAGAGGGTAATATCTGGTTTATTATTCCCAAACCCACACAGGTGATCGAATGTTTTTCAAAAGAGATGCCTGCTAAACTGGATTTCTTCAAAAAAGGTTCTCCCTTCTTTTTGAAAATTTCCGGAGTTGCCTCCATAGTATGGACAGCGAGGGAAATGAAAGCTGCAAATCTTTCGGATGAATTTTCGGGTTCATTGAAAAATGGTAATGTTGCCGTAAAAGTGAAAGTTGAATTAACAGAAATTGTTGAGAAGGCACCAAAGCAGACTTCAAACACATTTTTGAATGTCGGAGCGCAGGTGTATAACTGGTTGTTGAATCCCCTTTTTAACGCTTAAACCCTAAGCACCCCTTACCCCCTGAATATAGGTCAGTGATAGATCTGATCGCTGGCCTTTTTTATTTTTGATCTTTTAAAGACAGCCGACTTTTCTTGCTGACCGAATTCCCTTTCTCAAAAGAACTTGCGTGTAGTATTTTTATCTTTTTTAATAATTGTAAATAGTACTGTTTGGAAACCGGAATTTGATCTTTGAGGTCTTTTATCGTAAGAAAATCTTTGGCAAGCGTATCTATGTCCTTGATGGCAACTGCATAAAGTCGGTGGACCCGGACGAAGTTTGTAGACGGCAACGATTTTACTGCGGCATCGAGCGTTATCCGAACCAAAAAAACACCTTCTTCCGAAAAAAACTTCACATAGTTGTCAGCGGCTTCCAGGACAACGATGTCGTTGACGTTCAACTTTTTCAATGCGCCTTTATATCTGAAAAAAATATATTCATTTAACATGTAGGTTGGGGTTTGAGTTAAAAATGGTTCCCAAATATAGCTTTTTGGAAATCACAGGTGTTTATGCTTTCAACCAAATCCAATGGTCACGATCCTTTTTTATCTTTCGTCGATGTTCGCCCGATCCATCGCTCATCCCTCTGTAAAACCTGCATTTTAGCGAAGACCGGGCGAAGGATGGTCGAACGTTGGTTGATTTTTACGAAGAGCACAAGAGACGGAGATTGCTATTCACCCCGGATTTCCAGAAGCCCGCCCCGCGTTTTCAAAACACCCGCTCCATTTTCAAAAATCCGGGTTTTTCCGGATATATATTTACATCGTTCATCAATGTCAGGAAGCTTCACATAAGCAGACCAAGAGTTGTGACTTGGAAAACTTCTTCCAAAGCATTGATGAAAAAGTTAACCCTATTTTTTAATGTTTAAAATCCAATCATTATGTCAAACGTAAATGACAACCTGCTCGTGAGAGGAGCAAGGGGGAATGTTGGGAAACAATTTGTTTATCGGAAGCGCGGCGACAACACGATCATTGCGCGTATGCCCAAGATAAACAAAGATGCTGTACCTACAGAAAAACAAGCGCAGAAGCGGGATCTGTTCGCCGATGCGGCAGATTACGCCAAAGGCGTTATTGCTTCACCAGATCTGAAAATGGAGTATGAGAAAAAGCTCACTCCCGGAAAATCTGCTTATAATCTGGCCGTACGGGATTTTTTAAAACCACCTGTGGTAAAAAAAATCGATCTGTCAAATTACAAAGGCCAGGTTGGCTCGGTCATCGTCATCAACGCAAAGGACGACTTCCGGGTGGCTCAGGTAAAAGTCAGTATTCACTCTTCAACCGGCGATCTGGTAGAAGAAGGAAATGCCATACTTAATCCGGTCAGAAGAAGGCTTTGGAATTATACGGCGACGCAAAATAACGCCACCCTGACGGGTTCTGTTATCAGCGCAACGGCAACAGATCTTCCTGGTAATTCCGGTTTGCTGGAAATCACAATCTAGAATTGATGCGATAAACAGTAAGCAAGAGGACGTTTCCTGGCCATGGCCACGACCAGGAACGTCTTCTTTATTTACAAATAGGTACTGCCCTCATGTTTAACGGGAAAATTGCAGGAGTTTGCGATGTAGCAAAAAGCATTTGCTTTTTTGTGCAGCGATTCCGTTTTTTCAATCATCCATTCTTCTTTCACCTTCACGCGCGGATGCAATATCACTTCTGAGAACCGGCCGTTACCATCATCAGATTCAATCATTTTACCAATAGCATCATCTGCATATTCCAAAACAACCACGGAAGCATCAGAACATAAATGCAGGAACCAGAGCATATGACAGGAGGAAAGTGAAGCCACAAACATTTCCTCCGGATTGTATTTTGTTTTGTCGCCACGGAATGAAGGATCAGAACTGGCTTCAATGATTTGTTTTCCGTCAACAGAAATCCGGTGCGATCTTTCATATCCGCGATATGTTTCGGTTCCCCTCCCCGTATTGCCGGTCCATTGGAGATTTGTGCGATATGTATGTTCTTTCAAGTTCGTATATCGTTTATCGTTTATCGCAGATCGTTTATCACATATCGATATATGATAAAAAATAGGCTGATAAAATAGATTCACATCAGCACATTGTCATCTGCAAATTCAATTCTCAATTATTTCACTACCTACTCTTACTCACTCGCCACACTAACCCGGCATCAGCCGTATAGTGCCTCCTCCAACAACATCATCGCCTTCGTAGAAAACGGCACTTTGTCCGGGTGTGATGCTTTTCACCGGCTCGTAGAAATGAACACGAACCTGGTTTCCTTCTGCATAAATATTGCAAAGGCTTCCTCTATCCTTGTAACGGATTTTTGTGATCGCTTTCATGCCGTCCGGTACGATATCATACTTCTGCATGTTCAGACCAGTAACCATCATGGTCTGACCCGCCAGGTCTTTTTCATCACCCAGTACAATGGTATTATTTTCCGGATGAATGGCGGTCACATATACGGGCTTGCCGAAGGTAATATCCAGTCCCTTCCGCTGACCGATGGTATAAAAAGGATATCCCCGGTGTTTGCCAATAATATTTCCGTCGGTATCCACGAAACTTCCACCCTCCACATTCATTTCGAGACCGGGCATTTTCTTCTTCAGGAATTCCCGGTAATCGTTATCCGGAACAAAGCAGATTTCATAGCTCTCACTTTTATTGGCAAGTTCGGGATATCCATAATCCAGGGCCATCTGCCTGATTTCGGGTTTTCTGTATTTACCCAACGGGAGCATGGTACGGCTCAGCAGATCCTGCTGCAAACCCCAGAGTACATAACTCTGATCTTTCAGCTCATCCACACCTTTGCTCAGAAAAAAACGTCCATTATGGTGTTGATTCACAAATGCATAGTGGCCGGTTGCGATAAACGCACAATCCAGTGCGTCCGCTCTTTTCAGAAGTGCCCGCCATTTAATATGAGTATTACACATCACGCAGGGATTGGGTGTCCTTCCTGCGAGATATTCCTCCACGAAATTGTCTATAACGGCAGTTCCGAATTCATCCCGGATATCCAGCACAAGATGTGGAAAACAATGCTGAACAGCAGCCGTCCGGGCATCGTTGAAGCTGTCCAGGTTACAACAGCCGGTTTCTTTTTTGGATGTACCCGAGGTGGCGTAGTCCCAGGTCTTCATGGTAATGCCAATCACTTCATAACCCTGGTCGTGCAGCATGAGGGCGGTAATGGTACTGTCGATACCTCCGCTCATGGCCACCAGCACTTTCCCGTTTCTGCTCATAACCGCAAAGATACTTATTCCCTGAAAATAGTATTTTACCAGCCTTTCAAAACCTGTAAATTGCCTTATAAACAATTTTAAGTACGCAGCTAAATTTTAAGTTATGATCAAAATGCAAGTCATCGGAAATCTTGGAAAGGATTGCGTGACCAATCTAGTGAATGGTAAAAATGTGATCAATTTCAATGTGGCGCATACGGAGAAATTCCGTGATGCCAAGGGTGAACAGAAGGAGAAAACGATATGGGTGGACTGCGCTTACTGGACCGACAAAACGGCGATCGCTCCTTATCTTAAGAAAGGAACGCAGGTTTATGCGGAAGGAACGCCTGATCTGCGCACGTATCAGAAGACAGATGGCACACAGGGTGTTTCTTTGACACTGAGGGTGTTGACAGTACAACTACTAGGAAGCCGTAATAACAATGATGCAGGTGGAAATGACAGTTATAGTGCCGGGTCATCCGGTAGTTTTTCAGCTGTTCCGGCATCCGGAGATATGGCTGCTCCTGTGGACGACCTCCCTTTCTAAGCGCCCGGTAAAAAAAATGTCCCGTCATAAGCGGGACATTTTTTATTTGCGTTATCTTCCTTCCTGATTTTAAAATAACCATATGAAAAGATCTTCTTCACGCCGTCATTTTATACAGCAAATGAGTGGAACGGCACTCGCATTGGCAGCAACCAATTCAGGACTCGCATTCGCCAATCAATGGCAGAACAAAGTAGATGGCTACTCAAAGAAAATTTCACCTAATGACAAGATCCGTTTTGCCACCATCGGCATGGGCATCATGGGTTATAATGATACCAATACGGCATTGAAAGTGCCCGGAACCGAACTGGTAGCTGTGGCAGATCTGTATACCGGAAGACTGGCCAGGGCCAAAGAAAAATACGGCGATCATATTCAGGTAACACAAAACTATCAGGATATCCTTAACAGAAAAGACATTGATGCCGTTGTGATTGCAACGGCCGATTTATGGCATGCCCGTATTTCCATTGACGCATTGAAAGCGGGTAAGGCAGTCTATTGTGAAAAACCGATGGTGCATGAAATCAGGGAGGGCCTGGAAGTGATTGATGCCTGGAAAAAAAGTAATAAAACAATGCAGATAGGCAGTCAGCGGGTCAGCAGCATTGGTGTTATCAAAGCCCGCGAGGCGATAAAAAGCGGAGCGATCGGACAATTGGCGATGGTGGTGGCAAATTTCGACCGGCAAAGCGCCCTGGGCGCCTGGGAATACACAATGCCAACGGATGCATCGGCGACAACGGTTGACTGGAAACGATATATCATGGGAATGAAAGATGAACCCTATGATCCGAAAAAGTTTTTCTGGTGGAGAAATTATAAGGCCTTCGGAACAGGTGTTGCGGGAGATCTTTTTGTTCACCTGATATCGGGTATCAACGTAATCGCCGATTCGAAGGGTCCGGAAAAAATTTACGCGTCAGGACAAATCAGTTACTGGCAGGATGGACGCGACGTACCGGATGTGATGGCGGGTGTGATGCAATATCCAAAGACGGCTGAACATCCGGAATTCCAGGTGATGTTACGGGTGGATTTTATTAGTGGTAACAGTGAATCCGGTGGAACCCAGTTCATCGGTTCAGAAGGCGTTCTTACTTTAAACGGAAATGGCTATACAATCCGTCATCACAAAATGTCAAAAGCGCCCGGCATAGGTGGATGGGACGCGCTGGAAACCTATCCAAAAAAAATGCAGGACGAATTATTGAAAGCATACAATGAGAAATGGTCCGCCACCGATCAGAAAGACCAGTCCTCGCCGGATACTGTCTTCCAGGCGCCGGATAACTATGATGAGGACCTTGAACACTTCGGGCATTTTTTTGAGGGTGTGCGCGTGGGTACGCCGGTTGTTGAAGATCCGGTTTTTGGTTTCCGGGCCGCCGCTCCCTGCCTTGCCGCCAATGACAGTTATTTTGAAAACAAGATTATACATTGGGACCCGGTGAATATGAAACTGGTCTCCAGATTATAATGATGCATGGAAAGAATTTATGATTATGATCGGCTCTGGCTTTTTACAAAAAATGTTTTCATCGGAATAGGGTGCAATGAAAAAGATGCATCGCTCGCAGCAACGGGACTATTAAGAGCCGACCTTCGGGGGATCGACTCTCACGGTATCGCGCGTCTCACGGGTTATATCCGCTTGTGGGAGGCTAAACGTGCGAATACAAAACCTGATATTCAGATTGTTCACGAAACACCCTCCACAGGCGTTGTGGATGGCGACAGCGGCCTTGGTTTGGTGGTCGCGCCATTTGCTATGGATCTTGCCATCAGGAAGGCAGGACTGGCGGGTAGCGGATGGATCGCTGTAAAAAATTCCAATCATTTTGGAATTGCCGCACAGCATGCCATGAAAGCTCTGGATGAGGACATGATCGGAATTGTGATGACAAATGCCAGCGCCCTGGTGGCTCCTACTTTTTCTATTGAAAGATTATTAGGAACCAATCCCATTTGTGTCGCCATTCCTGCCGGAAAAGAATTTCCCTTTGTTGCAGACCTGGCAACCACTACCGCGGCGAATGGCAAGCTGGAAATCCTTCAACGAAAAAATCAACAGGCGCCTGCCGGCTGGATACAGGATAAGGATGGAAATATATCCAACAACCCCCATGAATTAAAAGGTGGCGGTGCCCTGTTACCGTTAGGAGGTGATCGGGAACATGGCAGTCACAAAGGATATGCCCTTGGCGCCATCGTTGATATTTTTTCCGGTGTGCTAAGCGGGGCGAATTACGGACCCTGGGTGCCGCCATTCCCGGCCTTTATACCTGTACCTGAGAATATGCCGGGCAAAGGCATCGGGCATTTCTTTGGTGCCATGCGCATCGATGCTTTTCGTAAGGCAGATGAATTTAAAAAAGATATGGACCAGTGGCTGAAAAGATTCAGGTCGGCGAAACCCGCGAAGGAATTTGATCGCGTACTGGTACCCGGCGATCCGGAAAGAATGATGGAAACAGATCGTAAAAAAAATGGCATACCACTCATGCATGCCGTGGTTGAAGACCTTCAATACATAGCGGAACGTTTCAATATTTCTTCTCCCGAATGATAGCTATAATTTGCGATAAACGCAATAATTCCTCCTTGATATAAGTTATTACACTTAGAAATCCAATATAGGAATGACACTCCCAAAATGGGAAAAATCCTTTCGAAAGATTTAGGATAATCCCTTCAGGGTCAGGCGATTTAGAATTGGTATGCCGATTGAATCCAAGTATGTGTCAAAAACCGTTACTATGAAAAATGTTTACACAGATTCCGTAACACCCTACGGTAAACTAAATAAGAAACGCATGACCAATGCGTTTGCAGAGCCGAAGGCCGGGGTTTCCATTCTGCGTTTAAGCATCACTGTTATACTCGGTTGTATACTGAGTTTCAATACATCTTCTCTTAATGCCCAGAACTGTCCGAGTTCGGGTTTACATCAACAAAATACAAGCGAGAATACATATTATCCGGGTACAACTGCATCTGTTGCTGTCGGAGCAACTTCCATAACGCTGGGTGCTGCCGGTTCAGGTGCAAATTTTGGTGCTACTCCCATTGCAATCGGCGATATCATATTTATAATACAGATGCAGGGTGCTCAGATTAATGTGCCTGCTTCTATTTCAAGTGGCTTATATGGAGCCAACTCGAGTGGTAAATTCAGTGGTTTCCTGGCCACAAATTTAAATGCCGGAAATATGGAATTTGCCGTTGCAACAAATGCAGTTCCTATTGGAGGTGGAGTGTTGAACCTGGGTGCGGGTTTAACTTACGCATACAAAAAATCAGCATTTGGTACGGATGGCCAGTATACTTACCAGGTTATCCGGGTTCCTGCATTTTATGATATTCAACTTATTTCCACCATTACTACTCCGTTATGGAATGGTTCGGTGGGTGGCGTTACAGTAGTCAGTGCAGTGAATCAACTGGATTTTAATGGTCAGACGATCAATGCACTTGGCGCAGGATTCAGAGGTGGCGGAGGTGTCAATAAAACAGGAGCAGCTGGATTCCTGACCGACAATTATACAATGTCCACGAATAACGCAAATGGTAGCAAGGGAGAAGGAATTGCCGGTACGCCCCGTTATATTATGGATTTCAATTTTACACTTGTAGATAATGTGGTAGAAGGCTATCCCAGTGGTAGTTTTGCCAGAGGAGCTCCCGGAAATGCAGGTGGCGGAGCGACTGACAGTAATCCACCAGCGAACGATCAGAATGCAGGTGGTGGTGGCGGAGGAAATGGTGGTGTGGGTGGTTATGGTGGTAATGGTTGGAAAACATTTGGAATAAGTGGTGGATTTGGTGGATTTGCATTCGTTACAATGACCCCCGGTGTAGTAATCCGGTATAGTCCTTCAAAACTTATTATGGGTGGCGGCGGCGGAGCAGGTGATACCAATAACCATACAGGAAGTCTTGGTGCCGTGTCAAGCAGTGGTGCATCGGGCGGCGGTATTGTTATCATCAATGCGACTACCATTATCGGTAGCGGAACCATCAATGCTAACGGAAACACATTTGATAAAACAGTCGTTAATGACGGATCCGGTGGCGGAGGTGCAGGGGGAAGTATTTTAATATATGCCAATTCCGGTCAGGCCGGAATTACGGCAACTGCAAATGGCGGAAACGGTGTCAACAATTATCCTTTTAGCGCATCTGCTACCCAGCATGGACCCGGTGGTGGTGGTGGTGGTGGTGTCATATTTTCAAATGCAGCCCTCAATATAGGTTCAACGGTTACTGGCGGACTTTCCGGCATCAGCCAGGGATCCAGCGCAACGGATAATTTTGGTGCGAATCCTGGTGGAGTCGGAGTTCTTACCCAGACTTTCCCATTCAGCCAGTTACCGCCGAATATGCAGATCTGTCAATCGGCTATTCTACCGGTAACCATATTGAGCTTGAATGCCAAATATGCAGCTGCTAATAATGTGAAGGTTTCATGGTCTACAACCGATGAAGTCAACGCCTCTTATTTTGTTGTGGAAAGAAGTTCAAACGGAACAGATTTTATTGACGTGGCACAGGTAAACGCCAGTGAATCCACAAACCCGGTTCATAATTATAATGTGAATGACCAGCTGTATAATGTCAACAGCAATGTTGTATACTATCGCCTGCGTATGGTTGACAAAGACGGCAAGTACAGTTATAGTAAAATTATTCCGGTGAAACTGGATCAGCCCGAAAACAGCATTTCGGTGTATCCAAATCCGGTTGACAATTACGCGATCGTGAATTTGTATTCTGATAAACCAGGCAACGGGATGTTAAGACTCATCGACGATGCCGGCCGACAAATTCTGGTGAAGTCATTTACCGTTATCAGCGGAAATAATAACCTGACCGTTGATCAGCTCGGACACCTGCCAAAGGGAATTTATGTGATCCAGGTGATGCTGAACAATAACTTATACAATCAGAAAATCGTCAAGAAATAATTAACCCTTAAAACAAAAACAAAGCGCCACCGGGTTTAAAAACCTTGGTGGCGTTTTCATTTGTATATTTGCGATCCCAAAAAATGGTTCGCATGAAAGTGATGAAATTCGGAGGCACTTCAGTTGGAAAACCGGAGCGTATGCATGAAGTCGCCAAACTGATAACGGCTGATCCGGAGAAAAAGATTGTCGTCCTGAGCGCCCTCAGCGGTACTACGAATGCACTGGTTGAAATCGGCCAGTCCGCCGCCCGTTTTGACAGGGAAGGAGCCGCTGCACAGATCAGCAAACTCAGCAATCATTACCATTTGTTTATTGATTCGCTGCTGAGTTCAGACAAGTCACGGGAACGGGCCCTGGCGATCATACGCGAACATTTTGAATTCCTTGGCATCATACTCCGGATATCATTTAGTGAATCGCTGAACAAGGATATTCTGGCGCAGGGCGAATTACTCTCCACAAAATTATTCAGTGTGTACCTGGAAGAAAAAAGCATTCCGCATGTTTTACTGCCTGCGCTTGAATTTATGAGCATCGATGCAGAGGATGAACCGCAACTGAGTCAGATCCGTTTACGTCTTACGGATTTACTGTCTAAATATCCGGACACCGGTCTTTTTATCACCCAGGGATATATCTGCCGGAACGCGAAGGGTGAGGTGGACAATCTGAAAAGAGGTGGCAGTGATTATACTGCATCTCTTGTTGCTGCGGCAATACAGGCGAGTGTTTGTGAAATATGGACGGATATCGATGGCATGCATAACAATGATCCACGCATTGTAAAGAAAACAGTTCCGATAGAACAATTGAGTTTTGACGAAGCAGCCGAGCTCGCCTATTTCGGTGCCAAGATTTTACATCCTACCTGTATCTGGCCGACACGGCAACAAAATGTTCCGGTGAAATTGCTCAATACCATGCAGCCATTGGCAGCGGGTACCGTAATACAAAAAACTACTTCCACAAAAGGAGCGAAAGCCATTGCAGCCAAAGACGGCATCATTGCCATCAACATCAAGAGCAGCCGCATGCTGCTGGCTTATGGATTTCTGAGGAAGATATTTGAAGTCTTTGAGAAATATAAAACGCCCATCGACATGGTGACTACTTCTGAAGTGGCGGTGTCTGTAACCATTGATAACGGGAGCCAGCTGAAATATATTCTGAAAGAACTCGAACCATTCGGAATTACGGAAGTTGAAGAGGGACAAACGATCGTTTCCATCGTAGGAAATGAGATTGCTGAAACAAAGGATGTTTTACTAAAGGTTTTTGATGGTCTTTCCAATGTACCCGTGAGAATGGTCAGCTATGGCGGAAGCAAGCACAACGTATCGGTGCTGATTCCTTCTTCTTACAGAAATGAAACACTTCAGAAACTGAACCTGAAACTATTTTGACTCGAATAATTATTAACTATTAATGATTAATGATCAACGACATAAAAAGCCAAACGTTAATCATTAATCGTTCATAATTAA
>DASXKM010000498.1:0-9508 GCA_036496825.1 Puia sp.
TGACGGGAAAGGAAATTTTACCCGGAGTTCAAATGGATTTCCGGACGTGATGATCAACGCGTCCTGTATAAAAGCGGGTGACTTTGATGGGGACGGCCTCACGGATTTATTTATCGGCGCAAGAGTGATACCGGGACATTATGGTTTGAAGCCGTCAAGTGTTTTATTGAAGAATGAGGGGAAGGGCATTTTTAAAGATGTTACAAAAGAGGTGGCCCCCCAACTCCTGAACCTCGGTATGGTAACCGATGCATCCTGGTCTGATATTGATGGCGACGGCGAGGCTGAACTGATCGTCGTTGGAGACTGGATGCCGGTAACGGTCATGCACTTTGGAAAAGACGGTAAATTTAAAGTCATACAGGAACTGCCAAATTCCTCCGGCTGGTGGAATTCACTGACTGTAGCCGATGTTAATCAGGATGGATTTCCCGATCTGGTGGCCGGGAATTTCGGATTGAATTCAAGAATCAAGGCCGATTCAGCCCATCCGGCAAAATTGTTCACGGCTGATTTTAATAAAAACGGTCAGACCCAATGTATTCCGGTTTATTATAAACCCGATGGGAAAGCATACCCATACTGGATGAAAGGGGAATTGGAAAAGGAAATTCCGGGGCTAAAAAAGAAATTCCTGCATTTCAAATCCTATGCGGGCAAGGAATTCAAAGAAATTTATACCAAAGATGAATTAAAAGAAGCGACTGTACTGACTGTAAATGAAACGCGCACCGCGGTATTTATGAACGACGGTAAGGGGCATTTCAAAATGCAGGCTCTTCCCCTGGAAGCGCAGCTAAGTCCCGTTTATGCAAGCGTCGTATATGATTTAAATGGAGATGGATATAATGATATTTTCCTGGGAGGGAATTTCTATGGGCTGAAACCGCAGACAGGTCGATTTGATGCAAGTTATGGTACGCTTCTTTTGCAGAGTCGTCATCATCATTTCCATTATGTGGCTCCAAAACAAAGCGGTTTATTCATGAAAGGTGAAATAAGGGACGCCGTCGTACTAAATCCGCCGGGAAAAAATACGTTGGTGCTGGTAGCCCGTAATAATGACAATCTGATGTTGTTTCAGAAATCAAGGTAAGGCGTAAGGTTTAGGGCTGAAGGCTCAGAGCTTAAGGCGTAGGGCTTAAGGCGTAAGGCTGGAGGCGTAAGGCGAGAAGCTTCTGTCCAGCACGGCGAAACCTCAGCTTCCTACCTTCGACCTCAAGCTTCCCGCATCCCGCTTCCGGCATCCCGCCTCCCGCATCCCGCTTCCAGCATCCCGCTTCCAGCCTCCCCCCTTTCTGCTTCCTGCCCATCGGTGTATGAAAAATTTAAGTACAAATTTTTTATTGATAATCAGTAGATTGCAAAGGTGCGGTGAAAAATAAGCGCGGAATCTTTGGAAATAAGCATGCAATCCTCCTACCTTTGCCGTCCTTAAATTAGCTGCCGGGATAGCGGTGGTAAATCAAAAACAGAATCATGAGCAAATTACATTTCGTTACAAAACATGCGAATGAGGCTACCGTACAACGGGATTGGTGGGTTGTAGACGGTACTAATCAAACCGTTGGCCGCATGTGTGCCAGAATCGCAGCAATTCTGCGTGGCAAGAATAAGGTTTACTATACACCACATGTTGACTGTGGAGATTTTGTAATTATTACAAACGCAGAAAAAGTAATTTTTTCCGGGAACAAGCTGGAAGACAAGATCTACATCAATTTTTCCGGTTATCCGGGAGGAAAGAAAGAAGAAACTGCAAAAAATCTGTTGAAACGCAGGCCGGAGGCGATACTTGAAAGAGCTGTGAAAGGGATGCTGCCAAAAAACAGACTTGGACGCAAGATGTACAAGAAATTATTTGTGTATGTCGGTGCTAATCATCCGCACGGCGCACAACAACCTAAAGAATTAAAATTTAACTGAGAATGGAAAAACAAAAACTTGCTACGGGGCGACGGAAAACAGCGGTTACACGCATTTTTCTTACCCGCGGTACAGGAAAAATCGTTATTAACGATAAGGACTACAAGGATTATTTCTCATTGGCCTATTTGCAGAACCAGGTAGATCTGCCATTGAAAACAATTGAGTCCCTCGACAAATACGATATTCAGATCAACGCAACAGGCGGTGGTATCAAAGGTCAGGCAGAAGCCTGTAAACTGGGTATCGCAAGAGCATTGCTTGAAGTGAATCCGGAATTTCGTCCGGCCATGAAAGCGGCCGGCTTGCTTCACCGCGATCCAAGAAAAGTTGAACGTAAAAAACCAGGACGCAAGAAAGCAAGAAGAAGCTTCCAGTTCAGCAAACGTTAATTCTATTAATTCAAATAAGTTGAAAGCCGGGTTCCGCGACCAGGGCTTAAAGTTTAATCATTATGGAACAGAATACTTCACTTCAGCAACAGTTATTGGAAGCAGGTGTGCATTTCGGGCATTTGCGTAAAAAATGGAATCCGAAAATGCTGCCATACATCTTCGCGGAGAAGAAAGGCATCCATATCATCGATCTGAATAAAACAACAGAAGCTCTACAGGAAGCATCCGCTGCTTTAAAGCAGATTGCAAAATCCGGTAAGAAGATCATGTTTGTCGGCACCAAAAAGCAGGCAAAGGAAATTGTTACCGAATGTGCAAAAAGAGTGTCCATGCCATTCGTTACTGAACGCTGGCTCGGAGGTATGCTCACCAATTTTAATACGGTACGTAAGAGTGTGAAGAAGATGCAGAGTATTGAAAAAATGCTGACTGACGGAACCTTCGACAGTATTACAAAAAAAGAACGCCTCACGCTGGCACGTGATAAGGATAAGATGGAAAAAGTACTGGGCGGTATCGCACAGCTTGGTCGTGTTCCGGCTGCGCTTTTCCTGATAGATATCGGTCATGAACATATTGCGCTGGCAGAAGCTAAAAAATTGGGGATCACAACATTTGGAATGGTAGATACGAATTCAGACCCGAACAAGGTTGATTTCGCAATTCCTTCCAATGACGATGCAACAAAATCCATCGCTATTGTTGTAAACTATATCGCTGCTGCCATTGCAGACGGTCTTACCGAAAGGCAGGCTGCAAAAGACGACGATAACGTTGAAGATATTACCAGCGATGAGAATGAAAAGAAAGCAGCCCGTATTCAGGCAGAGGCCGAAAGCGAAGCTGCCCGTGGAAGAGGGGGAGTCGATAAAACTGCCAGAACACCAGGTGCACCAAAGCGTCGTGTTCCGAACAGCGGTCGTCGTACAGGAGCGAGATAATTTAAGCATAAAGCTTGACGCCCAAGGCTTAAAGCGTATGGCTGAACGCTCTGTAACGAGACTGGGATTGGATATTATCAATCTAAAAAAAATTACATGTCAACAACTACAACTATTACCGCAGCCGAAATAAACAAACTCCGCCAGACAACCGGCGCGGGTATGATGGACTGTCGCAAAGCGCTTGTTGAAAGCGGTGGGGATTTTGAGAAAGCCATTGACTATCTGAGAAAAAAAGGTCAGAAAGTAGCCGCCCTGCGCAGTGATCGTGAAGCGAAAGAAGGTGTGATCATCGCCAAAACAACCGCTGATCAAAAAACAGGTTTGATCATTACACTGGCCTGCGAAACAGATTTCGTTTCCAAAAATGCTGAATTCGTTGCGGTTGCACAGAGTATCATGGATGTTGCCATTAAGAACAATGTGAAAACCCTGGATGAATTGAAGCATTGCAAATTAGAAAATGCAACTATTTCTGATAAGATCGATGACCAGGTAGCCAAAATCGGCGAGAAAATTCAGCTTACACGTTTTGAAAGAATCGACGCGGAAGCAGTGGCCTCCTATATTCATGGTGCTTACAGAATGGGTGTGCTGGTCGGACTCAATATGAATACACCAGCAGCGCTTGAAGCGGGAAGAGAAGTAGCGATGCAGATTGCTGCAATGAACCCGGTGGCAGTTGATCAGGATGCTGTTTCCAAAGAAATGATTGAAAGAGAAAAAGCCATCGTAACGGACCAGATTCGCAACGATCCAAAGATGGCAGGCAAACCGGACGAAATGATTGAAAAAATCGCAGCGGGAAAACTGAATGCATTCTTCAAAGAGAATACATTAACAGCCCAGCCGTTTGTAAAGGATCCATCCAAAACGGTAGCAGAACATATGAAATCAGTCGATGCTGGTCTCAAAGTAACCCAGTTTAAAAGAGTCCAGTTAGGTTAAATTATACATCCCTCCGCTTTAACCGGGGGGATTTTTTTTGTCCTGTTATTTGAAGATTGGAAATGTTTGTTTGGGGAAGTTGGATAATGTTGCTGCGGCGATCCCCGATGTAAATTTTGAAAATTTCAAATCTCCGGTTTCTTGAATTGATTACGTTTCTTTGCATTAATCAAAACAATTTATGCTTCCAAAATACACCCGTGTACTTCTAAAATTGTCTGGTGAAGCCCTGATGGGTGATAAAAGTTTCGGTTTTGATAATACAGTGATTGCCCAGTATGCGGCCGATATCAAAACCATTACAGATCTGGGAGTTCAGGTAGCCATTGTAATCGGCGGTGGTAATATTTACCGTGGCATGAATGAAAAAGAAACGGGCATTGAAAGGGCTCATGGGGATTATATGGGAATGCTGGCTACAGTGATCAATGGAATGGCGATGCAGGCCGGACTGGAAAAAATAGGCGTTTTTACCCGCTTGCAATCGGCCATTAAAATGGAACAGATTGCGGAACCTTATATTCGCAGAAGGGCTATCCGGCATCTGGAAAAGGGTCGTGTGGTCATTTTTGGAGCAGGTACAGGTAATCCTTATTTTACCACCGATACAGCAGGATCCCTTCGTGCAATTGAAATAACAGCCGATGTGATCCTGAAAGGCACGAGGGTGGATGGTATCTATACAGCAGACCCTGAAAAAGACAAAACCGCAAAGAAATATAGTACCATAACCTATCAGCAATGCATTTCCGGAAACCTGAAAGTGATGGACATGACCGCTTTTACCCTTTGCATGGAAAACAACCTGCCCATTATCGTTTTTGACATGAATAAGCCGGGAAATCTTAAAAAAGTTGTTACCGGCGACCAGGTTGGCACCCTCGTGACAGCCTAGCCGCGTATTTCTACTTTAAATTCAGGCCCAGCTTGTATTTATGAGTGGATATCCCTATTTTGTAATGCTGAAAATCATCGCTTTCTGCGATTTTCTTACCGCCGTCCTATATCCCGTCAATATCCAGCCCTGCCGAGTAAATCCTTTGTTCTGAGTACCGAACAATATGAAGACATTACCCCTAATACTTGGTTACACCCTAAATGTCAGACTGCCGGAAATAATAATATTTCTGTTAGGCGCTCTCATTCTCGGAATCACCATACATTATTTCTGGACTTCCCGCAATACAATGCGTATTGAAAAGCAGGTACCTGACGAAGGGATCAACGATAACGATAACTGGAAGCTGAAGTATTATACTGACATGGAAGTGCAGGAAAAGACCATGCAACAACTGCGCGACCGCCTGTCGGAATCAGAGGAAAATGAAAAGATCAATTCATTGGAATCGGAAGAACTACGCGAAGAGCTGGCATTACTAAAAGAAAAATATTCGCGAACAGAAGCGCTGGTCAAACCTCCAACTGTAACTGAAGATTATTTGTCACAGCTGAAAACAGCACAGGAAAATCTTTATCAGTATAATCAGCATATAAATAAATTACTTCAACAGATTCAACTGTTGAAGGAGTCGGAAAAAAAGTATCAGGATCTGCAGCAAAAAAATACTGTATTGAATGATCAGATTTCCATTCTTCAAAAACAGGTCGCTGAAAAAGATCTTGAGATTAGCCGGATCATGCAGGAACAAAGGCTGGTATTGGAAATGAATGAGAGAATGGATAGGGCCTATGCGGATTTTTCACAGATGCAGGATAAGTTGCGTAAACTGGAGCAATACCTCGATCAGCCGCATAGTAAACGTATCGAGTACGATCAGCTTCAGGAATCATATTTCAAACTCAGCAGGGAATTTGACGAAGTCAGGGGAAAACAAATTTCACTGTTTGAAGAAAATCAACGACTGAGCCGCATCCTGGCGGACACAGAAGACAAATTAAAGGAAGCCACTTTCCAGCGTCAGCAATATCAGAAGAAGATGTTATTCCTCGAAGAATTAAACCGCGACCTCCAGGACGCTACCGAGCAACACAAAAAAATGGAAAGTCAGCTGCGCAGAATCAGTGAGATGGAATCGATTTTATCGAGGACTTTTCCGAAGGACACACCCTCCGGTTCTTCATCAAATCAGCCGATCATTTAGTCGATAACAGTTGACCGTTGACCGTTGACCGTTGATCGTATATCGATGCACGATAAGCGATAAACGAGACTCGATATTAAGCTTTACGCTTTGAGCTTATATTGTATTTTTGTATCATGAGCCGGATCGCTGAAATAAGAAAGGAGTATACACTCCACCGATTAAACGAAGCAGAAGTAGAGAAGGATCCGATGATTCAATTTGAACATTGGTGGACGGATGCAGTGAAAAGCGAAATTCTGGAAGTGAATGCGATGACGCTCGCAACAGCTTCCGCCGATGGCCTGCCTTCAGCCAGAATCGTTTTGCTCAAGGGATTTCATAAAACGGGATTCCAGTTTTACACTAATTATGAAAGTTTCAAAGGAAGGCAGCTCGTTGAAAATCCAAGAGCCTGCCTCGTTTTTTTCTGGAAGGAACTTGAAAGACAGATTAGAATAACAGGGTTGGTAGAAAAGGTAAGCAGGGAAGACAGTGATCATTATTTTTTTTCCAGACCAGCCGGTAGCCGGATAGGTGCATGGGCATCACCCCAAAGCGAAGTAATTAAAAATAGTGAATGGCTCGATCAGCGAGTGGACCAATTCAAATCGAAATTTACCGAAGGCGAAATACCCCGGCCTCCGAATTGGGGCGGATATCTCGTGAGACCTGTGACGATTGAATTCTGGCAGGGCAGGCCAAATCGTCTGCACGACCGTCTGCAATATACTTTACAGGAAAATGGCAGCTGGATTATCGAACGGCTGGCACCTTAATAATTGTCAATTGTCAATTGATAATTGTCAGTAATAGTATTCAGATACTTCCAGACTTCCAGTCTTCCAGACTTCCACACTTCTCTACGCCTGCTTCTTTGGCGCAACTACTTTCTTCTCATTCTTTGGCCTGCTTTTACCAAATGATCCCTTGAAAATTTTGCCCTTTTTTGTTTTTTTATCTCCCTTTCCCATATTATATAATTAAGTGTGCAAATATCCGGAAAATTAAAAGCTCCGGCTAATTAATAATCAGTTAACCGAAGCTCTTCAATGTTGTGATAAAGCCAGCAATTATAATTTGGCAGACAATTCCTTACCCGCTTTAAACTTTGCTACTTTTTTAGCTTTGATTTTTATCACAGCACCGGTTTGTGGATTACGACCATTACGGGCTGCTCTTTTTGAAACAGAGAAAGTACCAAAACCTACCAGCGTAACCTTACCACCGCCTTTCAAAGTTTTGGCAACCGCTTCAACAAATGAATTCAGTGTTTCGTTAGCTTGTGTTTTAGTAATGCCTGCGTCATCAGCAATTTTTGTAATTAATTCAGCTTTGTTCATAGTGAAAATATTTGTACCGGCAAATATAGTGGCTTTTAATTCCCATCAAAATTTTTAATGGGGTGGCGACCTGTTAAAAATCAGTACCGATAAGGGTTTCAGGAATTTATCTTTTCCACAAGAAACGCACACGCGAATTATTTCGTCTTCATCTCGAGGAATATGGGACAATGATCGCTTTGCTTTACATCGGGATAAATATCAGCATTCAAAATCTTACCGGCCAGATTATTGGTGACATTGATATAGTCGATTCGCCAGCCCTTGTTATTTAATCTGACAGAAGGGAATCGCTGACTCCACCAGCTATACCGGTGTGGTTCAGGGTGTTTTGTCCGGAAACTGTCTGTCCATCCGCTATCCAGAAATTTATCCATCCAGGCTCTCTCAGCAGGCAGAAATCCGGATGAGTTTTTATTTCCTTTGGGATCATGGATATCAATCTCCTTGTGCGCGATATTATAATCACCGCATAAAATAAGACGCGGATATTTTTTCTTCAGTTCGATCAGATAAATATAGAATTCATCCAGCCATTGATATTTAAAACCCTGTCTGATATCGCCTGTGGTGCCGGACGGGAAATAAGCATTTATTAATCGAATATCGCTAAAATCAAGCTGGATAACCCTTCCCTCATCATCACTTACCTGATGACCGGTGCCATACTGAATACGGTCAGGTTTTATTTTTGTCAGTACAGCCACGCCGCTATATCCTTTTTTCTGAGCGCTGAACCAATGGTCCTGGTAACCCAGTGAAGTAAATTCGGCATGGGCCACATTGTCTTTTTCTGCTTTTGTTTCCTGAAGGCAAATGATATCGGCAGGGTTTGTTTTTAACCAGTCCACCAATCCTTTTTTCATCGCAGTACGGATACCGTTTACATTATAACTGATGATTCGAAGGGAAGCCATTCTTTGTTTATTATATTCGATATGTAATTTACTTCTACTTTATTAAAGATTGGTTCATATGACCGCGGATTCCGTTACGCATACAAAAAGTTCTTCTGAAACGCCTCCTGTGATAAAAGCGAAAAAATCCCTTTATCTGGAAGGTCCCCAAAGCCGGAGCTTTGAACTCAAATTTGCCTGGAAAGTATTCAGGCAAATCCTGATGGGAAACCGGGCACTTTATTTTGTTGGCCCATGCATAACGATTTTCGGATCAGCGAGATTCAGGGAGAATAGTCCTTACTATGGCATTGCAAGGGAGTTCGGGAAACGTATTGCCGATATTGGATTTACCGTAATGACAGGTGGTGGTCCCGGAATCATGGAAGCGGCGAACAGAGGTGCATTTGAAAATGGCGGAAAGTCGGTGGGTTGCAATATTCACCTGCCAATGGAGCAACAGCCAAATAAGTTTATGCAGAAATGGATCACCTTCGATTATTTTTTTCTGCGGAAAGCCATGCTTCTGAAATACTCGTATGCATTTATTGTCATGCCGGGTGGTTTTGGTACGCTGGATGAGATGTTTAACACGCTCACCCTGATCCAGACAAAATCACTTACCCAATTCCCGGTGGTGCTTTTCGGAAAATCTTACTATCAGGATCTGATAGCGATGATCCAGAAAATGATTAATGAAGAAACCATCCAGAAAGAAGATCTCGATTTGTTGCTGATAACAGACGACATCGATGAAGCGATGAATCATATCAATACCTACCTTTCGACCAATTACAATCTTTTGAAAAAACGTAAAAGTTTCTGGTGGCTGTTTGAGAAGAAATTTCCTTCTACTTGAATTTCCCGACAGGAACGCTTACTCCAAGATTTAAAATCATTTCATAAGTGCCAAACGCCTGCTTGTCGGTACCCTGATAAATTTTCAGATTCGTATAACGGGCATAGTCCACTTTATTG
>DASXKM010000499.1:0-11635 GCA_036496825.1 Puia sp.
TGTAAGCGAAGCGGCCTGTTTTCCTGACAGATGCAGTACTTCGCTTGCACCCCACCACACCAGTAATCCGGTCGAAAATGCAAGCACGATTTCCACAATGGGAAAGAAAACGGAATAGGCGAAAATCGCTTTGATATTTGCATTCCGGTGTTCCTTGTTAATCTTTCTGAAGTTGTTATATTCTCTTTTTTCAGCAGCAAATGCCTGCACAATCTGCATGCCCGTAATGTGTTCCTGAACAAAAGCATTCAGCGCAGCCACTGCGTTACGTACACGTATAAACGATTTGTTTACTGTTTCCTTAAAAAAATAGGTAGCTACAATCAGAATCGGGAAGGGAATCAGACAGACCAGTGTGAGCTGCCAGTTAGACAGAAACATGAAAAGGAGGATGGAAATGATGGAAAGAAGATCAGAAACGATCGGAATCAATCCTTCTGAAAAAATATCGTTGATTGCTTCAATATCATTGATTGTTCGCGTAGTAAGAGTTCCGATGGGTGTTTTATCATACTGAGCAAGATTCAACTTAAGCACCCTTCTGTAAACAGCGACCCGTAAATCTTTTACAACAGTCTGGCCCAGCCACGCTGTTATAAAGGAAAAGTAAAACCGCAGAAGGGTTTCAATCAATAAGATTCCGATTTGAAGAATGGTGACATAGCTTATCATCCGGATCATCCGTTCCCGGATGGTCAGGTCTGCGGTAAGCCCTCCATGTATGTAGGTGTTCACCGTATATTGAATCAGAAAAGGCCGAAGGGGCGAAATCACCGCCAGCAGAATAGACAAAGTAATCGACCCGTAAAACCATTTTTTATAGGGCCTTGTATACTGCAGCACCCGTTGCAGCTGACTAAAATCAAAAATTTTTTTCCTCGAAATGGATAAGGGCATGAAATATAAGTACGACTCTGATTTAAAAATCAATTAGGGGCAAAGGTAAGCGGTCTTTCATTTTATTCTTCTTCGCCCATCGCGTTGCGATAAGCTTTTATAAAAATAACGCCGAGATTTTTATAAGGGGGAATATAATCATCGAAGCGTTCACGGGCGATAGGATCTTTCTTAAATCTTTCTGTCAGTCCTTTCCAGATAGGAAGCCAGTCGATATTGTTTCCTTCCAGAAGATCTGCGTTGATCGCCTGCAGGATTGGTTCGTTTACAGATTTAGTACCCACTTGTTTGGAAGAAATGATATGGGCGTCCGGACTGATACTTAACACTTCACTCAGATTGTTATAGCCGCCGCAGGAACCCAGGATCACAATTTTCGCAGAAGGCTGGAGCTGTTTCAGGGTATATCGCACATGATAACTATGTCCGCGATGTATATAAATGGAAGGCTGCAATTTATTGTCATACAGATAATCATCCAAATGATGCTGGGCCTTGTCGTCAGGATCATCCTCACCATAGAGCGGCCGATTGGCAAAGATCCAAACTGGTTTCCCCTTCAGGGACTGAATCGTAATCCATTCCTTGGTGGGGTTCAGGGTGACTTTCCATTCCGTTTTATTTAAAAATAAACGAAGGAAATCCTGGTAGGAATTCTGACCATCTTTGTCTTCATCCCCGTAAAAAAAAACCTGTTGTATTACCCTGCCACTATCGTCTTTCAAGGAATCATAATTGACCGTATACACAGGTGGAATACCGAGTTTCGCAGATAAATCAAGGGCCTGTGACTGGGTGGTGTCTGCCGATTCAAAAAGTGCTTCCAGTAAATGATAGATTACAGTACCACGCTTGTCGCTGTTAAGCAGATTCCTCTTATAATTCCATTTCACTTCATTTAAGACAAAAGAGGCCAGCTGCGGATTCTTATCGAAGATACTGCTATAGGAATCGGCCACATCAACCGCATCTTCTTCATTTGCTCTTTCTAATCCGATAATAAACGCTTTCATAATGGTGGCCGCGTTATCCTTATCCATGGTGCTCAGGAAATAATCCAGCTTATTATAAGCAGCAGCCATTTTGATGAACTTTCTAAAATAATCACCATGCATTTCAATGATCAGGCTATCACCCCGGGGAGCAGACATTTTTTGAAAAATCCGATCGTATACACCCAGGTAACTGGAAGTATAAATTTCGTCCTCACTGAGTACAACCAGATAATAAAGTTCTGCCGGCGTCAGCGGATCAAGAATTTTAAAACGGACGGAAGCCGGTTTATCATGCAGGGCATTGATTTCACGAACAAAAACATCCTTGCCCTTATTTTGTAACATGACTGTAAGGGCTTCCATTTCCAGCGCGGTATCCTGAAGCGGGGGGAGCATTCTTGCTGCATAGTCCAAACGCGTTTGTACCAATAGCTTGTAATAAAGTATGTTATTATCTTTTATCTTGTCAATTTCAGCTAATGTAATGCGGTGGTTGATCAGGTTATCAAGAAACGGAAGGTATAACTGACCGCTTTTACTGGATGCAATCTTACCGACCATCATGATCAGGGAATCTTGACTATTCCGGATCCTGTAAGAAAGAGCAGAAGTTCCAGACGCATAGTCATAGAGTTTGCGGATATTCTTTTTTCCCCCAATGATCACGAGGCTGTCAGCATAAGTTAGTGTGGGATTGGCAGTTAATATCGAGAAAATCTCATCCGGATGAAGCTCGCAATATTTGCGTATCAGAATCTCGCGAGAATTTTTTACCCCGGAATTTGGAACGGGTAATAAAAAACAGTCTATCAGTATCTTTCCTGTTCCATAACTATTCTCCGCGATCACTGTTTCAATGCTCATGTTCAGCCGGTCATATTGCATTGCTTTTACAAAAGCGTCAAAAAGTGCGGGGGCCATGGACGGAGGAAAATCTTTTTTCCTGTAATTATTATTGTATCCCCTGATCATGGTTTCCAGAGAACGAAGGTTTTTAATCTTCATTTGCCCATTCAGGGTTGAATCCATTTCAATTTTTTCCTGTAGAAGATCTACCTGACGGATCATTACATCCGCTATCTGGAGGTTCACATTATCGTCTTTGGAAGCCTGGATGGTCTCGTCAGCCTTCCCATCGAGAGCCAACAACCTTTTTTGCTCTTTGTCTATATTATCGTGCCATAATTTCCGGTCCTGCTGAACCTTGAAAGCCGGACTGGCTGTTTGGGCAAAAAGCGGCCCGACCAGTGTGAGGGTTAACGGAATAAGGAGAAAACGGACAATTTTTTTCATATTAAGGCGGTCCAACCCGGTAAGACAAAAATACAGCCAATTCCGGGATACACAAGATCGGTTGACGGATCACAGACGACAGTTGACAATTAACGGTTTTAGAGCGGTGTTTATGGTGGAAAGTCTGCGGAAAATTCATAATTCCTGGCTTAAAAATTCCCGGAACGGATGGCAGGACTTTTTTCCCTCCGGTTTTTCAGTATTAAAAAATTGTAAACTCACCCCAATTATCTGTCACAACGCTATATTTCGATTAGGTTTGCGTAAATTTTTTGTTAATGGATGCCAAAGGCAAGAAAATCCTGATCGCTGATGATGAGCCGGACATCCTTGAAGTTCTCCAATATAACCTCGTTCGGGAAGGATATGAGGTTACCACGGCCAAAGACGGCGATGATGCCCTGTCCAAAGCCAAGTCCACCCACCCTGACCTGATTATCCTGGACATCATGATGCCGAAAAAAAGCGGCGTCGAAGTCTGTGAGATTCTACGTACACAGCCTATTTTCCACGATACCCTTATCCTGATGCTGACTGCCTTAAACGATGAAGGTTTCCATATCAAAGGTTTGGAAAGCGGTGCCGACGATTACGTAAATAAACCGGTCAGTCCAAAAGTGATCATCAGTCGGGTGGGTGCCCTTCTGCGCCGTTCTAACAAGGAATCAGCTGAAAAAACCCTGAAACGGGGAAATCTGAGTATTGATCCCACAAAATTCGAAGTGCTGGTGGATGAACGACAGGTTACCCTGGCAAAAAAAGAATTCGAGCTGCTTTATCTCCTGGCTTCCCGCCCGGGAAGAGTATTTTTGCGAAACGAGATCCTGAACCAGGTATGGGGTAATGATGTTATTGTTGGAGACCGCACCATTGACGTGCATATCCGCAAAATCCGTCAGAAACTCGGATTAGACTGCATTACGACCGTAAAAGGGGTGGGTTATAAGTTTGTGAACTAAATGCTCAACACGCAGAATCTTACTCCCAAGCAATTATCCGCATTCACCGCTTTTGTTATTTCAGCATCGGTTGCCATTGGCGTCTTTTTACTTAGTTCAAATTGGAAATATGGATTTGGCTCCCTGCTATTGGTGTTCACAGGTTCTTACCTTTTGATCCAGTTTACACTGGAAAAATTCATTTACCGGAAGATAAAGCTGATTTATAAATTCATTCATCAAACCAAGGCAACACGGAAGGAAGAAGTTTATTTTAAATATATTCTTCCTAAGAAAAGTATAGATGAAGTGAGGGAAGATGTGGAAAGATGGGGTAATAAACAAACTGAGGAAATTGAATTACTTCGAAAAAATGAGGCCTTTCGTAAGGAGTTTTTACAGAATCTGTCGCATGAGTTTAAAACACCCATTTTTGCCATTCAGGGATATATCGATACTCTTCTGAATGGTGCGATGGACGATCTGAAAGTGCGTAGACGATTTTTGGAAAATACCGAACGGAATGTAGAAAGGCTTGTCAATCTTGTAAACGATCTGGACGAAATTTCAAAATTGGAGAGAGGAGAACAATTATTATTAAAGCAGAATTTTGTAATCCAGGATCTGATCCGCGAAGTTTTCGAATCACTTTCCATAAATATGCATGATAAAAACATGCGTACAGCCATAAAAAAGGGTTGTGAATACCCTGTCCTGGTTTTTGCCGATAAGGAAAAAATCCGCATGGTGTTACTGAATCTGGTTGAGAATGCTTCGAAATATGGAAAACGAAACGGTAGCATTATGGCCAGTGTGTATACAACGGATGGCAAACATGTGCTCGTAGAAATTACCGACGATGGAATTGGAATCGAAGAAGAACATCTGCAGCGCATTTTCGAAAGATTTTATCGTACGGATTCGGCTAGAAGCCGGGATAAGGGAGGCACAGGTCTTGGTCTCGCTATTTGCAAACATATTATAGAAGCGCACGGTCAGGCTATTCATGTGCGCAGTACACCGGATGTGGGAACTTCAATAGGATTTACACTGGAGACAAGGAAAGACTAAAAAGTTGGCAGTTGGCGGCTCGCAAATAATTTAATTTTTCACTCCACACTTCCACACTTCCACACTTCCATACTTGCTTAAATGGTTCTTCCCATATACGGATCACTGAATCCTGATTCGCCTGTATCCACTCTGCCGGCATATCGGCGCATGAATAACTTACTTCCCTCCACAGAAACGGTAAAGTCATACCATCCAAATTGTTTCGAAAGATTGAGCGGCACATTTATTTTTCCTGACCCATACGCTGAAGAATTCAGTGATTTTTCTATTGAGCCGGTTTGATAAGCATTGTCCGTTATTATAATCGTCAGCCTCTCCCGTCCGGTATTGTGAAGTACCAGATTGATGTTACCCGTTAACTTAATCTGGCTCTTTCCTTCTATTTCATAATTACATTTGATTTCCATGGAAGGATCTTCTGTGGATCCCAGGTATTCACGAAAAAAACCATTGGGGCCGTAAACCCTTAAATGATAGATATCATTTTCGAAAGATTCCAAAGGCCAGGAATAATCAACATGACCGGAAGGATTAACCGCAAAGGCCCAAGTTCGCAGATCCCTGAACACAGATGATCCATTTACATTCTGCAGATATTTACCCGGTGCATACACATTAAAAGCCGATCCCAGCGTTTTGTCGCCAAATACCATGTTACCGGATTCGAAATGAATATTGATTGATTTTCTTTCTTTATTCAGAATTCCTTCGGCAAACAATTGATAAAAAAGCCCGTTGGAAGGTCTGATGCCCTTTTCCTGTTGAGGCATATAGGGAGAGTCGTATGGATTCTTCCGAAACAAACTGATTTCTTCCGGATTCAGGGCCTTAAAGTCATCAGGGAGTTTTTTAAATCTGGCACTGTAGACGGACTCCATGAAAGGATCCTTTTGCAAAAGTTCAAGACTTACCGCTTCATTATCTGCTGAGTACCTGAAAACGGAAGTGAGATCTCCACACACAGTCCGACGCCAGTTACTGATATTGGCATCCTTTATTTCTTTGCCAGTTTTAATACTTAAAAATTTCTCAAGGAATTGAATGGTGGAAGTAAGATCGAATGTTTCCGAATTCACATATCCCCCGCGGCTCCAGGGTGATGCGATAATCAACGGCACACGAAATCCCAATCCGATCGGACTTTCACGCTGAAATAAAGAATTATTTCCTTTTCTTTGTTTTGCTTCGGCCACTTTTACAATTTCCACGCTTGTATCTAATCCCTCAGAAGCCTTCCCCGTTTCCAGGTTTTCCGAATCCGGTGCCACAAAGGGTGGCTGATGATCAAAGTATCCGTCGTTTTCATCATAGGTAAGAATAAAGATCGTTTTCTTCCATACTTCCGGATTTTTTGTCAGAATATCCATTACCTCCGAGATATACCAGGCACCGTACCATGCCGAAGTCGGGTGATCCGATAAGTTTTCCGGTGCGGCCAGCCATGAAACGGTCGGCAGATTTCCGGAATTAACGTCCTGTCGAAACTGATGTAGCAGATCCCCTTTGGGGATTTTGAATTTGCGTTTTACGCCGTCGTCGTCATACTCTGTTTCTTCCAGTGAATGATAATCCGGATCGTTGATATTCGTAACAAACGCTTTCTGATGCAAACTTTTTTCCGATTCTGAAAGGCTTTTGAATTTTTCCTGATTACCGGATTTTATCTCCTTCAATGCGTTGTCCAGTTGTTTTGTCTTTTCATCAATTGTTTTCTGGAGTTTTTTTCTTTCAGGATCAGCCGCCGGAAGTTTCTCCAGTTTCTGTTTTAGTTCCGCGAGTTCATGCGGAAGTGTTTCTGTCATAATGAGAATCTGAGCCAGATGTTTTTTATGAAGTCGGATATTATACTGCGAAAAGAATTCCAGTGGATTATCCTGAAAATTGGATAACCATGGGTCCTGTTCACCTTTAAACCCGACATCGATACTCAATTCATTCTGATAGAATTTCCAGGAAATATTGTTTTCCTCCAATGCCTCGGGAAAAGTTTTCCAATGCAAAGTCTCATAATCCATATCCTCATTCCATACATGGGCCATAGAATGTTGATTTTGCTCTTCTCTAATCGTTCCTGACCAGAAATACAGTCTATTTGGATTGGTGCCTGTCAGCGCTGAACAAAAATGCTGGTCGCAAATGGTAAAGCCATCAGCCAGTTCATAATAAAACGGTAAGTCCTGCCGGTTGTAGTGTCCCAGGGTCAGCGGCATGTCAGAATACTCCTTTATACTGTTTCTTTTGACATTCAGCCATTGGTCAAACCTCCCATCATTTCGTGCATTTACCTGATTTTCCCAGGAATGAGGTAATGAACTCATCCAGGTGGCTTTGGTATCTTTTATATTCAATCGAAAAGGCGGATACGTTTCACCTGCCTTATTTGTCTGCAGCCAAACGGGATCTCCATTTGGAAGATCTATGGCCCGCGGATCATTAAATCCGCGAACGCCCCGCAACCGGCCAAAACTGTGATCGAATGATCGGTTCTCCTGCATGAGGATGACGATATGTTCCGCATCCATCCATGTACTTCCAGGTTTGGGATCGATGGCAAGAGCTCTTTGAATTGAGGTAGGAATCAATGAATTCATACCAGTCATTCCGGATAAAAGTGTTGCCTTTTTTATGAATTCCCTTCTTGTATCCATTGTACGATATTCTGTTATTTGAAGTTAGCAATATTATGATTTGCAGCCCGCGGCAATGAATCGTGGAAATGATCTTATTATTAAATGACCCGGCAGAAATAACGCTCATTGATTAACAATTAACCACAATTAACAATTAGGCAATGATTTGGTAATAGTATATTCCGACTTTTGAAAAACTTCCATTATGGAAAGACGCAGCTTAGATGTAGTGGTGTTATCGGATGTACATCTCGGAACTTATGGTTGCAGGGCAAAGGAACTTCTCAGTTACCTGCGCAGCATTCAACCCGGAATGCTGATATTAAACGGAGACATTATAGACGGCTGGCAATTCAGTAAAAGTTATTTTCCATCTTTTCATATGCAGGTGGTCCGCGAATTCATGCAGTTTATCACAAATGGTACCCGCGTCGTTTACATAACCGGTAATCACGACGAAATGATGCGGAAATATACAGATCTGAACATGGGTCATTTTACACTAACGGATAAACTGGTATTGGAAATTGACCAGCAGATGACCTGGATATTTCATGGAGATGTGTTCGACAATACCACCAAGGGAAGCGCCCGTATTATGGCCAAACTGGGCAGCAATGGATATGCCATGTTAATATTATTCAATCGGATGGTGAATGCTTTGCTAGGTTTGGTGGGCAGAGAAAAAGTTTCCATCTCCAGGAAGATCATGGCGGGAGTAAATAAAGCAGTTGCCAAAGTAAATGATCTGGAACAGATCGCTTCAGAACTGGCAATCAATAAAAAATATGATTATGTGATTTGCGGTCATATTCATCAGCCCGTAATTCGAACCGTTGAAAATACAGCGGGAAAAGTGATTTATATGAATTCTGGAGACTGGGTCGAACATATGACCGCGCTGGAATATGAAAATAAAAACTGGCGGCTGTTTCAATATGATGCCAGTGACTTCCCCGTTCCAAACCAACCTGAGTCCAGGCAGGCTTTGAATGTCGTTACCGATGATATTATGGTTCATTTCTCACGCCTGACCCCCACGGCTGATCTTTAACCTAATCCGCAGCGCTTATTTTCCAACGATTTTTCTATTTCGGAATATAATTTCTCTCTCTTTTCAATTTCACAATTAATAAATTATGATCTGTCCTGTGCCGGATAGCTCAAAGTATCCTATGTATGTTAAGAAATTATTACCAAAGTGGATTGGAGTTGTACAGCCGCTAATAACCCTATTTTTACCCAAATTTTGGATATGGCGCTGAATAACATCATGAAGATCTTTATGCCGAAGGACAGGATCTTCTATTCCCTTTTTGAAGAAGTTGCGGCGGGAGTGACAAATATGGGGCGTCTGTTAAAAACCGTAGTGAGCGAACCGGATATTGATAGAAGAGCAGCCCTGGTTTCCCAGGTAGAAGAACAGGAGCATGTGAATGACGACCTCACGCATAAAGTATTTACCGAACTTGGAAGGAATTTTATAACCCCTTTCGACCGGGAAGACATTCATTATCTGGCCAGCGCCCTTGATGACATCTGCGATTATATCTATTCAACGGCCAAAAAAATCAATTTCTATAAAGTAAATCCGAACGATACAGGAATTCAGAAACTGGCCGATCTCATCGTGGAGGGGACAATTCAGATCGGACTCGCGGTTAGTGAATTGCGGAATATGCGTGACATGAGAAAAATCACCGATGCACTGGTGAAAATCAACAGTATTGAAAACCAGGCTGACGATGTGTTTGATATGAGCATCGACCGCTTATTTGAAAATGAGCCCGATGCAAAAGAAGTTATTAAGAAAAGAGAAATCTATCAGGTGATGGAAACGGTAACTGACAAATGTGAAGACGCCGCTAATGTGATTGAGACCATCATTATTAAATATGCTTAGAGTGTACTCCCCGGTGCCAAACGCCCCCAAATTTTGAAATCGTAATGACTTTCCTGGTAATCATCATCATACTTGCCCTGATTTTCGACTATATCAATGGCTTTCACGACGCTGCGAATTCTATCGCTACCATTGTATCCACCAAAGTGCTGACCCCTTTTCAGGCTGTTCTTTGGGCAGCTTTGTTCAACTTCGCTGCATTTTTTATATCTAAATACCTGATTGGGGAGTTCAAAATCGGTAATACAATTGCCAATTCCGTTAATAAGGATTTTATTACTCTGGAGGTGATTTTTTCCGGGCTGATTGGTGCCATTGCCTGGAACCTCCTAACATGGTGGTTTGGCATTCCATCAAGTTCTTCCCATACGCTGATCGGCGGTTTTATGGGAGCAGCGATCGCGCATGCCGGATCCCTCCATAAACATGGGCACTCCGTAATCAATTATGCAAAAGTAATTCCTACGTTCCTGTTTATATTTCTGGCTCCGATTATAGGTATGGTTATAGGTTATATCATAACAATTTCCATTATCAATATTTGTCGTCACGCCAATCCATACCGTGCGGACAAATGGTTCCGTAAATTGCAGCTCGTTTCTTCCGCGCTTTTCAGCCTCGGTCATGGTGGAAACGACGCGCAGAAAGTAATGGGAATTATTGGCGCTGCCTTTATTTACTACCAGCATCAATCAGGTCATACGCTTACTTTCAAACAATTCGTAGATCACAATACCTGGGTTCCACTCGCCAGTTTCACCTGTATTGCACTTGGCACCCTTAGTGGCGGATGGAAAATTGTTAAAACCATGGGGACCCGCATCACAAAAGTTACTCCGCTGGAAGGAGTAAGTGCAGAAACAGCTGGCGCAATTACATTATTTATCAGCGAAAAACTGGGTATTCCTGTCAGCACAACACATACCATCGCGGGTTCCATCATGGGAGTGGGGGCCACAAAAAGACTTTCCGCTGTTCGTTGGGGAATCACAATCAACCTGCTTTGGGCCTGGATCCTCACAATCCCTGTCAGCGCCGTTTTTTCAGCCATCGTTTATTGGATTTTGATGATTTTCAGACACTAGCCAGGACCAATAATTTCCAAAAATTTGCCTTAAAAAGATTTGGACTTAAAGTCTCGGGTTGCCTGAGAAAAGTTTTAGGCTGTGGGTTTTAAGCTTTGGGCTTTAATGGCTACTTTGCGCCCGTTAAAAACAGGTCCATGAAAGGTATAATTCTGGCAGGAGGTTCCGGCACAAGGCTGCATCCGATAACATTTGCCATCAGCAAACAAATCATGCCTGTTTACGATAAACCGATGATATACTATCCATTGTCAACACTGATGATGGCCGGTATCCGGGAAATTCTGATTATTTCAACACCGCATGATCTACCTCTTTTCATAAAATTGTTCGGGGACGGGTCACAATATGGACTAAAAATAAGTTACGCAGAACAGCCGGTTCCCAATGGCCTTGCACAGGCATTTGTTATTGGTGCCGATTTCATTGGAAAGGACAGTGTGGCCCTTGTACTCGGCGATAATATTTTTTACGGAACCGGTCTTGGTGACCAGCTGGCTGCCAACACCAACCCGGAGGGCGGTATTGTATATGCTTATCATGTGAGTGATCCGGAACGATATGGTGTGGTTGAATTTGACGAAGAAAATAATGCGGTTTCAATAGAAGAAAAACCGGCAAACCCAAAAAGCAACTACGCAGTGCCCGGATTATATTTTTACAACAACGAAGTAATATCCATCGCGAAAAATTTAAAACCCAGTCCGCGGGGAGAATATGAAATTACAGATGTAAATAAGGAATACCTGAAAAGAGGTAAATTGAAAGTTTCTATCATGGATCGTGGAACAGCCTGGCTTGATACAGGAACTTTCGACTC
>DASXKM010000500.1:0-6836 GCA_036496825.1 Puia sp.
TATCTGCTGAAGCCGTGATATTGTTGATCCGCGCGCCCGCTCCGAATTCCAGCCATGAATTAACTTTGTAAAGACCTTCCAGTTCCCACCAGAATTGTTTTAGCGTGGCTGTTCCGTTTAGCACTCCATTTTTCGCTGAAGCATCCTCAGTAAGATTGGCATAAAATAAATCGGATGTAAATGCCAGTTGATCATTATGAACTTCACCATCTAACATAACGCCTATTTTCAGGTAACTGAATACTTTTCCTGCCGGAACGCAAATAAAAGTATTCGGGAGATTCCCTATACCGGTTGTGCCACTCATGCTGGTAAACATAATATACGGTTCGAGGTAAACTTTAAATTTTTTGGAAGAGTCGTTAAAGATCTGGCCATTCAAATGAATGGACGACAGCAGGCAGAAGGATACCAGAAAAAAACAAATAGGGATCCTGAAACTTTTTTTTATTCTGTTTTTCATCATTGAGTTTTAGTTTCAAAAAAAATAGTGTGCTTCTGATAAACCGCAGACTTTCCTTGCTGATATATATATGTTTGGTTCGATTTTCTGTTACTTAGGAAAAATAAGGGTCAACTGGGCCCGCCATCCAAAATCAGCCAGTGGTGTTCCAGACACTGGAAATTGCGGCCCCACAGCCAATTGAATAATTTGTTTACCAAACTTTGTGATACCCGTAAAAGGAACGGCTATCGAAGTTGTGTTTTTTTGTGTCTCCCAGTTTTGTGTGATCGATCCAACCAGCCCGACACCGGCACCGCTTTTCCAGTTGTAGATAAAAAATGGCTGGGCAAATAACTGACTCACATTTGAACGATCGGATTGACCGGCAATAGACCAGATCTGATTAACCAGCGCACCAATGGTAAAACCGCTGACCTGTTTTAATACGACAGCGGTTGGTCCGATTCCAAATTTCCCTGTTCCGAGATATGTATCTGTTGCGGTCGGTATCAAAAAGGCGGGACCAATACCCCATGTGAGACCATTATGAGTATGCGAAGGAGAGAAAAACGCACTGGCAGTAATATCACTCAGTCCGGATTGGGATGTGTTATCGCCTGTTACGTTATATTGTGTAACTATGGGAACAATTAGACGTGTAATAACGTTCCAGTTTTCATTTAGTTTAACAGGAATAACGGGCTGAAAATTCATGACATTCTGTGTGCCATTGAAAGGACCCATCCCGTAAAATGTGTTATTCTGGAACGGCACACTGATAAGGTTAGCAACAGGATTTGCGAGTTTTTTTGCAAGCTCGGCAGCTTCATTTGCGGCAGGAACCGGCCCTTCCTTTGGTTTTGAAGCATCCTGTGCCCATATTATTCCGGGGGAAAGAATAATAATCAGCAATGCCAGTCTCAGCCTGTTACAGATTGAAAATATCATAGAAAACGTTTAATAATTAATTACGTCAGATCAGTTTACAAAATTGGTATTCATAAAGCACAGGATCGGCCAATAAAGAATATCATCCCGGAGAATCAAATTTACCCATCCCGAAACGGGGAATCTAATTTTTGCGGAATTTAACGGTAAAACCGGCGACAGGCATAATGCGTCAGACGCAAGGCCGCATTTAAGCTTTACACTTTGCACATTAAAATGCAACTTGCAACAAAAAGGATGAAATTATCAAGGCCCCCGCGCCTGGCTTTTTATATGCTTTTTATATTGCTGCTATTTTTCAATAAAGGTTTTACGCAAAATAGTTTTCAGATCTTTCTTGTGGGAGACGCCGGAGATCATGAGGAATCCGGGGAAACACTCGTGAACCTCCGGAAAGAATTACTGACTAATCCAAACAGTGCAGTCGTATTTCTCGGAGATAACAGTTATAAAAACATTTTGGGTGGTATCATCCCCTTTGGTTATAAAGGATTTGACAGTAGCCGGAATACCATTGACAAAATTAATTCCCAGCTTGCTCTGGTCGATGATTATCATGGGTCCGTCTTCTTCACACCCGGCAATCACGACTGGTGGAACCGGACGACCTATGAACGCGGACTTCCAAAACTCGCGATGGAAGAATATTTTATTTCAAAAAATCTGGCAAAGAATACCAGCATTGCCAACCCCGGAAATGTGTTTCTGCCAAAAAAAGGGAGTTATGGTCCCGAGTTTGTCGAATTGAACCATCAAACCATCCGGATGATTTTTATAGATACATACCGGATCATACAGACGGGTATCAAAAAAAATGAAATCCCGAATGATGAAATTTCCTTTTATAAAAAGCTCGATAGTGTGATCCGGACCGGATATATGCTAAATCAAAAAATTATAGTCGTGGGCCACCATCCGGTTTTTTCAACTGGACCGTTGAATAAGGCGTTACATCATCCATATCTTTTCAGAAGAATAAAAGCATCCTACATCGGGTTCCCCTCTTATCAAAACATGGCATCTAAGATCAATGTGATCCTGCACCGGTATCCGGGCATTTATTACGTGAGCGGGCATCTGCATGCACTACAGTATTTTTATACGAAAGATAGCGTTCATTACATCATCAGTGGTGCGGGAAGCAAGGAGAATATACAATCAGAAAAAGAAATAATCCGGTATGGCAGGGGATCATCGCCGAATGAGTTTTTATTATGGAATACAGGTGGATTCTTTGAACTCAATTTCAGGGAGGGATCCGTTAATACTTTTCTTTTTTATGATAATGCCCGGTTGAAGTGTTCGCTCGAAGACTAATGAGCAATGTGCGGGTCACTAACCATAAGGGCTATATGCTTATTGGTGAGCACGCGCGGATTTAATAACCATGGTAAGTTCTGACTCAAGTTCCAGTACGATGTCCCTGTATTCTGACAAGGCATGCTGTTTTTCGGAAATTTCCAATTCGAAATCCCGGATCATTCTGGAACACAAAAATAAATCTGCGCAGAGTGATCTGAAATCTGTGTCATTCCCATATAGATATTCTATGATTGTTTTGCAATCAGGAAATCTGCTTTTAATAAGACCCAGTTCTGTTTGAAGCTCGTTCATGAATGGCTGTCGATATAAACTAACGTTCCTAATTCATTGTTAGTCGGCCCTTTATCCTTAATTTTAAATCTGCAACCGGTCCCGGTTTACTCAAGGTACTTTTATTAGTAGTGCAAACGTTGGCTAATCAGGCATTTAACTGTAAAACCTCATCCCATGAGTACCAAAACTACTTTGGGGGTTTCCGGAATTTATCCGGAAGACCTCATACAGGCACAACTACAAAAAATATTTCGCTGTCCGGTATTTTCCGTTTCTGACATACTTCGCCGCTTTCTGTCTTATATCATAGATGAAACGCTGGCCGGCAGGTCCAATACAATAAAAGAGTATACGATTGCCGTCAATGTCCTGAACAAACCCATCAGTTTTAAACCACAACATGATGCAATCGTTCGTATACACGCAGGCAGATTAAGGCGTGCACTAAGCTATTACTATAAAGAACCGGGCCTTGCAGATGAAATAGAAATCTCGGTACCCAAGGGCAGTTACATCCCGTTATTTGGAAACAAAATCCTGAATGCCCCGATTCCGGAACCGGATGTTATGCCTGTTCATCACAAAAATATACCGGAGTCCATCACACTCGCCGTGATGCCTTTCAGAACGTTTGAAACAGATATATCCCGCCGGGCATTCGCTGATAATCTTGGTCAGCAACTAAGTGCTGAACTCGGCCAGTTTCCTGACTTTTCAGTGATTTCCTATTATACAACCCAGCAACTAACATCAGGGAAAAGAGATATCAATGAATTGGCCAGCCATTTCGGAGCACAATATGTAATAACGGGAAATGTACAATTTGAAGCCGCAAGATTAAGGGTAGCGGTCCAGCTTACAGAAACACATTCAGGTGTACAGATATGGACCGAGTTGCACCACCGAAAGTTCAATACCTCCAATTTATTTGAAGTCGGCGATCATATTGTCAGTTCTATCGTTGCCGTACTGGGTGATTTTAATGGTATTATTATACAACAGTCCTCCCGTGGCTTTACAAAAAATAAATCAGGCAATGCCTTCATGACCACTCTTTCCTGGTATAATATATTTTATTCGAGATTCAACGACGAAATTTTTAAAAAGTCATACGCCGCAATGGAGCACGCTATTGAACAAAATCCTTCGGATGAATTGGCCTGGGCCTTTTTCGGACAGCTCTCCCTCATGGCGTTTTTGTTCGAACAAACTTCAGGTGAAAACCCGGCGCTACTGGGACTGCAATCCGCCCAAACGGCTTTAAAAATAAATCCACAAAGTCAGCATGCCCAGATTACACTCGCGATGGTTCATATCCTTTTACATAATAAACAATCGGCATTGGACACCCTGGAATATACCCTTACTATCAACCCAAATGCAACGGGCATTACCGGCATTTGCGGTTGTCTGATGATTGCAGCCGGAGAATATAACAGGGGAATTGAATTGATCCGTGATTCCATGAGCAGGAATAAATTTTACCCGCCATTATTTAAATTATTTATCAGTTTATACCATTTCAAACATAAAGAATATTCGCTGGCGCTTGTAAGTTCAGAAGAAATGGCCATTCCGGATCTAAGCATGAATATGATCTTGCGCGTGGCGATATTGTATCAGTCAGGGAAGAAGGCAGAAGCAGACATTCTTGCAAAATCCCTCAGGAATCATTTTTTAAATAAATCCTGGGTATCAAAAGAATTTCTGAATAAATTCCTTCTTGACCAGGATCTGGTGGAGCAGATATATAAAGGGTATAAAACCCCCAAAGTCCCTTTTCTGACTGTCGCCTGATAGAACAATTATCATGACCATGGCGTTTATCGGTTAAATGAAAGGGCGGGCCCCCTGTTTAATAAAGATTAGATACATTGCACCATAACCAAACCAATCCCTTATAAAACTGCTGATACGGTCGTCCTGCTAAAATTAGTATCGGCCGGTTCGTCCAATCCTTGTGAAATGAGCTGATTGATTTTAAAAGCATTAAAAAAATATTTAGTGAATACATGCAGCAGTCATCGTAAAAGCAGGCTCATCCTGATTCTCAGTATGCTGATTTTATGCTTTTCCGGTTTTGGACAGAAAAAAGAAGATACGTTCGATATTCACAAAGCCAGTTTTTTTCTTCCGCAACCATTGCCGGGTGGTCACTACTCCTCTTCGATTTCGGTTTTATATGTTGTTACGCCGAAGGACTGGACGCTGGATAATGTAACTGCGCCCATGTTTTTTTATCAGGGAAAATATACACTCCCCAAAGGTTTTAATGTCCAGGCAGGCCTCCAAAGTCTTTTTATTTCAAACAGGATCTATCTGGGTCCGTACTGGAATTACAAAATAGGCAATAGTAACTATGCCGGCCTCGGATGGAACGTAGCCTGGAATTACGGAGTACTCAACCAGTTCGGATTTGCAACAACCCTGACCGGTTGGGAACAACAGCCCTCCATTTCTTTCGGCCACATGTTTGCTAAAACGGCCGTTACATTCCGGGCCGACCTGTACTGGACGAATGTGCTTTACATAGAAGAAGACAAACACACACTCCAGACAGCGAACGGATTTATAAACGGATATAGTTTCTCGGCCGGGTTTGAACAAAAATTGTATAAAAACCGCGCTATTAATTTCGAATTGAAACTAGATTATATCCAGTATCATATCGTTGCCTGGCCTGCATTTCCTGTAAACGGAAAAAGATACTGGATGCCCGAATTCAAGATTGGTATAAACTTATAATGCAATACAAACATCATGACATTCCGAAATACTTATAAGTACTTTATTTTCCTGATTGTTTTCATTTCCTGTACCAGGAACCAAACCACATTGCAACCACCAATCGATATCGGAAATGTTGCTTTTATTCCTTATACCAGTATGAAGCCAATGGAAGCAATATATGAACTGGCGTCAGGCAGCGACCAATTAGGAACCAGTTTTGTTTGCAAGGTTTCGAAATACCGGGTATCCTTTTTCGGGAACGGGGGCATTTTTATGATCCTGAAATATGGGTTGGAACAGAATGACAGTTCATTAAAGTTTTCAGGATTTTACCGTTATTCTAAAGATGCGAGACAGGGGCTTGTGAGTTTTAGTTTGCCAAAAGCAGATGCGATGGCGTTTTTAAAAACAGGCGACATCAGTAATCTGGTGTTAAATGGAAATATCGAAAACGGGAATGGTACACAGACTCCGATAGGTCTGAAATTTACAAGGAATTTCTCGGCTTACGCAAAAAATACCCCCTTCGAAATATATGCCCATCACGGTGTACAGACAGTCGCCAACCCTCCATTTGCTGAAAATTCCATCGGAGGCGTATTAAATGATGAGGATTATGGCGTCAACGGAATCGAATTTGATGTACATCTGACCAGAGACAAAGTGCCGATTATGATGCATGACGGTTATATCAATATTCGCCTGACAGAAAAAAGCCCAATCTCCGGCGACCTGGATCAATTCACCTTTAAATTTCTGGATCAGTATATCGAACTGATAGACGGACAAAAAATTGCTTCACTTGAACATTGCTTAAGAGATTTTATTGATTCAACTACCATGACCTATTTCTGGATGGATGTAAAGGGCGATGATGGTATTTTCCAGGCTCTGCAACCGATTATTTTAAATGCACAGGCACATGCAAAGGCAGTGGGCAGAAACCTGGTTGTTTATGCTGATTTGCCGTCCACGACGGTTATCAGCGAATACCAGTCTTACCCGGCATACCGGACAGATACCAGTTTAAAAACCATGTGTGAGCTTACCTTTCAGGACGTCGTTGACAACGGATGTACACGCTGGGGTCCCCGATATTCAAGAGGTTTATTACTGA
>DASXKM010000501.1:0-24111 GCA_036496825.1 Puia sp.
GGATCCAGTCCGATCCAACCGGCTCCGGGCACATACACTTCCGTCCACGCATGAAGATCTGTGAAATCATTTTCAGGACCGGATGGCCCATCCAGGGATTTAATATCCGCTGTCAGTTGCACGAGATATCCGGAGACAAAACGCGCGGCGAGTCCCAGTCGCCGGAAAATCTGCACGAGCAGCCAGGCAGAATCGCGGCAGGATCCCAGTGCAAGTCCCAGTGTTTCTTCACAGGTTTGCACACCCGCTTCCATCCGGATATTGTAATTAATATCGTTGTTGAGTTTCCGGTTTACGTAAACAAGGAAATCGTTGATGGTTTTTTTAGTTCTGTCCAAATCGTCAACCCATTTATTAAATAACGGTCCGGCTTCCTTTATCTCGAGATATGGAATTAATTCACCCTTTAATTGTTCTTTATAACTGAAAGGAAAGTTCTCCGCGTATTCTTCAACGAAAAAGTCGAAGGGATTTATTACAGTCATGTTTGCAATGACTTCCACTTCAATCCGAAGCTCTTTTGTTTTTTCAGGAAACACGACCCTTGCCTGATAATTTCCAAATGGATCCTGCTGCCAGTTAATGAAATGATTTTCCGGAAATACTTTGAAAGAATATGCTTCGATATGTGTGCGCGAATGAACAGCCGGTCTTAAACGGAAAATATGGGGTGACAGGGAAACAGACCGGTCGTAATGATAGGCGGTTTTATGATTAATTGCTACGCGAATGGCCATAAAGTATAGTTGACGCAATGAATAGCGAGCAATCGTTAATGCAGCTCAGATAAATGCTTTGAAGATAGATAAATTAGTGATTTGATGGAAATTAAGATTTACCTGAAAGTGCGAAAGTTACTGACTGCTTTTTTCAAAAACCTGGTTAGTAACCGGAGGCGCATCCGGAATTTTTATGACGTTAAATGCGTGACTGGCGGCCTTATGACAATTGTTGCATGTATTCGTCAGCATATTGAAACTGGTTTTAAACTGGCTGATGTTTTTTTCGGATATGGCGTGTTTCACACTATCCAGCGGAGGAAATATCATCGGAAGCGGTCTGATACTGGGACTGTCGGCACAATATTGCTGAATATCGTCCAGGGATTCCCGGATCTCGTCTATTTCGAACTTAGCCAGTTCCCAGTTTTCGTTTTTACCGGCGAACCATAATTTGGCGTGATGCATTTGAATGGAAGACATGAATTCGCCCACACCAGGTGCATATGCATGCGTGATTTTGTTTCGCAAACTGTCCATTTGACTTTGCAATTGCTGGCCGGTACCTTGTGGTTGCTGGTTGCAGGCAGTCAGGCTGTAAACGAATAAGGCCAGAAGGATAATTCTCATTTGATAAAGTTATTGAAGAACGTTTTGTAAATAATTCATCCGGGATTTTTGATAAAAATGTTTATGACCTCTACCAAAATCAATATTATGACAACCCATTCCAGCGTATTACTGTTACGGTTCTGCAACAGATCCCTGAACAATTCCATATTCTCTTTTACGATACTGAGGCCTTCCTGAATGGTGCGGAAGCGGGTCTGCAGATCGAAGGTTTTCTTTAATCCGATATCCAGTTTGTTCAGGTTTTCATTTTCCCAGGTTTCTTCGGGAGAATCAAAAATGTAAAGGTTGGCTGAAATTCTGTTTTTTAAATTTAACGTGCGCCCGATATATTTTTTCAATTTAGTGCCCCCCATGAAAATCCTGCCTTTTTTTTCCAGCAACTGGGTGTGTGAGTTGGTTTCTTCCAATAAGGAATTGGTTTGCTGGTTATAGTAATCGAGGGCAACGCTCTGGGACACATTCAGCATGATCAGTCGTAATTCATCAATGTCCGGAGAGGGTATTTCAATTTTGTTGTATCCGTAATTGACAGAAGGCGCATCTGTCTCGATATCGAATTCGTCGCTCAGGCGCTGATCAAATAAATTTTTGCAGAATGGCTCTATGATTTTAAAGAAGGCGGCCATTTCTGTTTCCGAATAACCGAGAAAACAAACGATACCATATTTAAAAACATACAGGAACTTCCGTCCTTCCAGATTATAAAACAATTCATCCGTATCCGAGTAATGAGGTGTAGCAGGGAAGGAGCTTTTGAAAAGTTTTGTGTCGATGCTGTCTGCAAGCTGGAAGGAAATGACTTTTAAATTCATACTTGAATATTTGCATCCACCTAAAGGTAAGCGAATGCAAATATTACATGCGTACGGTCAATTCTTTGCGGCGACTGTTTGGTTTTTCAGTAATTCATTCTGATTTTGCCGGTATTTCAGAATATCCAGATAATGCAGCGCCAGGCGAATTTTATAATCTTCATATGATTTCTGGGCCCATTGTATGGCTCCGTCCAGATCACCATTTATTTCAGAGATGATGGCCATATTGTAACAGGCCCTTCCTGCTAAATTTCCATCCGTATTTTTTGTTTCCTGCATCCAGATTTCAGCGGCGCCGTCCCAGTTTCCCGATTGTGCTTTTCGTTTTGCCGTTTTGAAATTTTCATTGCCGGATACAAAATAATCCCTCGAAACCCTGATCCAGTAAGGCAGGATTCTCGCGGCATACGCTTCACCCGCTTTAATGCCTACATCGGTAACAGCTTCTTTACGTCCTATCAAAGATGAAGCTGCCACTGCAGGATTGATGGCTGAGCCAGAAAATGAAACATCCCGTCCAATAATAAATTCGTCCAGTATCGTCCGGGTAGACGGATCATATATCCTCCAGCCGGTTTTTACGAATGTGGTCATATTTACCGAATGCGCGATAGCAGGAAGACTGGTCACGCCCAGATTTACCTGCGTGGGGCCGGCGGCATAATTCAGTTTCGTTTCCGTATCGAAAAGTTCAAGTGAAAAAAGGGCATCTGTATTACTTTCCCTGCATATTTTTTCTACAGAATCCCATTGCATGGCTGTTGGAAATATGCCGGCACCAAAAGATCGCAAATCCATATTCAGCGGCTTTACTTCTTTGAAACGGGTATTTTTCGCCAGCTCATCCGTCAGACCACGCATACTGCCTTTCGCACCGGCCTGCTGGAGGTCGTTGGATTCCAGAGAAACTGCTTTATGAATAGCGTCAAGTGTTTGGGTTTCGCTGGAGGCTTTACTCCTGTTTACGAGAGCTACCGTTTTTATATTCGCGGGAATAGAAACAGGAGCTGGTTTCATTACACTAAGAGACATTAAATTGGTTGAACTGCAGGAACAGAATATCAGCAGTATGAAAAGGTAGTTTACCGGGTTTTTCATAAACAGGAATTTTTAAAAGGATATTAGTCGACACTAAAACGATTTTTCCGTTTTATTTAGTATCGGATTCAATTAAAACATTCATCCATTGGATCTGTGGTAAGTAATTGATTATTAGAGATGTACTTATAAAAAACATCCGGGTCCGGAGGCGTGAGGGTTTTATCCGGCAGAACGAAGGTTTTTCTCCCACTCACGTCGCAGCATGGCAAACTGATATTCGCTGCCCCATTTACCCTTGAAGAAGGTGTTTTCAATAAAATGCGCTTCCTTCCTGAACGAGAGACTTTCCATCATTCGGATGGAAGCCAGATTTTCAACATCCACTGTTTCTTCGATCCGGTGAATTCCTTTCTTTGAAAACAGAAAATCCATCAGACCAAGCATGGTTTCTTTTGCATATCCCTGCCGTTGATGCAGATGCGAAATGCTGATTCCCAGTTCGGCGATCCTTGAATCAGATGGATGAAGATAGATGGCGCAATCTCCCACCAACCGGTGGGAGCTGATATTCTCAATGGCATATTGAATCCATTCGCCGGGAATGATGAGTAATTTGTTTTGATGATCCGCTATAAAGGATTTTGCCTGTTCTCGTGTATAAGTATCGAAGCCCTGATATTTTGTGACATCGGGATTGGACCTGTACAGATGAAAGTCGTCTAAATCTGATTCTCTGAGATTTCTTATTTTTAACCGGCTCGTTGTAAATAAACAAAGCATATCCAACTTTTAATATGCAGGCTAATTTACAGATAAAGATGGCATTCCGGGAGGCAACTCTTCAGGATATTCCCCAGATTCAGATTGTACGTCACTTGGTGAAAGAAAATATTTTATCGGACCCCGGTCTGGTAACAGACAACGATTGTGCAAACTATCTTGTCGAACGTGGCAGGGGTTGGGTATGCGAACGGGAAGGGAAAATCATTGGATTTGCAATTTGTGACCTGGTGGATAATAATATCTGGGCTTTGTTTGTGGATCCTCTTTATGAAAAGATGGGTGTGGGTACAAGGTTGCATGATCTTATGCTCGACTGGTACTTTTCAAAGGGTAAAAAGAAAGTCTGGCTGGGCACATCTCCGAACACAAGGGCCATTTCATTTTATAAGAAAGCAGGTTGGATTGAAACTGGTATTCATGGCAAGGGAGAAATAAAATTTGAAATGCAATCAGAAAATTGGCTCAGGATTCGCCGGAGTGCCGGCCTGTTATGAAGTCAGCATTTTTTTTGCCGTTAGAATTGTTTTCCGTTTCTGAAAATATTAAAGTGAAAGGATCGCATATTAGCGTCCAATCTCCGGGTCCGCGGATTATTTTATAACCATGTTTTTGTTTGCTTTCGCGATTGGAGTAAAGGGACCGTATTTGTGTTGAAGCGCAGGGTAAGAATCGGGAAATGGTCCTTCAGCCAGATCGACTGGTTTTAATAAGATATTTGGCCAGTCCTGATTGAATTTTTTAACGGGACGAGGCTGGCTGTTTACGAATGCGGCCAGATCCCAGGCTTCCTCATTACTTAATTGTTCATTTGCATAATTACTTCCGAAGGGCATATTGTCTTTTACGAAACCCGCAAATTTCGTAAGCCGGTAAAGACCCGCGGCAGTATTATAGCTATGTTCGCCCCAAAGGGGCGGGTAGCGATATTCTGAAACCGAGTCTGATTGCCCTTCACCATTTGATCCGTGACAACGCTGACATTTCTGCTGATAGAGGATTTTTCCTTTTTGCGGATCAGCCGGTCTTTCGATATAAGCGGGAATTTCAAGTCCGGCACCTGGTGGCTTTTTCCCTTTTGATACATCTTTTCCGACCCAGCTGATATATGCGTTCATTGCTTTCATCTCCCGACTATTACTGTCGGGTGCCGTGCCATTCATGCTTCTTTCAAAACAATCTGTGATTCGCTGGTTTATGGTTTCGGCTGAACCTCTCCGGTCACTGAAGCGGGGATAGAGTGAAACCACCGCACCAAAATTTCCGGCCCATGGCTTTGTGCCGGCATCCAGGTGACAATTCTGGCAATTCATCCCGTTGGCGTTTTTATTTAAAGCACCCCGGGGTCCGATAAAATGAGCGGTGTGACTGATCAGCTTCTTGCCGTAACGGATCAGGTCACCATATTCATCATTTGGAATCGAATTGGAATCCGGTGCTACCCACAATAATTCTTTTTGAGAAATCAGTGTTTTCTGCAGGTTTTCATTTGCCTTCTTGGCTTTTTCCCTGCGTTCAAGCAACAATAAGAGGAGCGACAACAGCAGTACTGAAACCAACAGCCATTTCCGCGTCATAGGGAACGATTATTATGAAAGGCTGTTTTATTATCAGACATAACAATAGCCACATCCGTGTTCCTGCGCCCTTCCTACTGCCCAGACGCCTGAAGGCATTGCCGGAATACCCGGAATCAGATTATCCATAAATTCTTTTTTAACGGCAGCATTTTCCTGCTTGGTCATGCCGGCAACGACCGCGCTGTAAACAGTTATAGCCATTTCACAGGCACAAAACATGATTCCGGATGCCTGAAGTCCGGGAATGTCCAGTTGAACAACACCTATTCCGGGAACTGAATAGTCATCCGGTTTTGGCTTCCAGAACGGATTCCGTAATGCGGATGCTTTTGTTTCGGGGTCGGTAACTTTAAAAATGTCTCCGAATTTATATTTTGCCCACAAACTGTCCTGCAGGGCAAAACAGACGGCGCCGTGTCTTAATACAACCACGGCTGTGGCATCCGGTGCTCCGGTTGCCGCATTGGTCATCATATATATTTTGGGCCAGGCGAACGGGAATATTTCCTTTGGTTCTGTACAGTCAAACACAATACGATGTTTGCCTTTTATCCCGTTAAACCACTCATCGGGATCTGCCGCGTTACCTGTAAAAACATGTGTGCCTTCGTTTGCTTTGGCCGGATTTACCAGGGAAGCAACTCCCATCAGGGCGGCGGCTCCAGTGACTTTTCCGATGAAATTGCGTCTGTTGGCGTTTCGATTATTCGACATATGATGAAGTTTTAATGGTTAAATCCGGCAGTAACAATTTTAAAAACCGGTTAGCAAACCTAATCTGACTATAGGATATTTTTATTGGAAAAAAGTGACAAAATTCAAATCTGCATGATTCGTTCAAACGATGCTTTCTCTGCAAAAAAATGATGCGGCGACCCACCGGTGAGTGTTTTGAATTCATGGATTAAATGGCTGTGGTCATAATAGCCGAATATTTCCGCCAGATTCTGCCATTTCACATTTACATTGGATTCGAGATGATCGATCATCGCACAAAAACGCACCAGACGTGAAAAACTTTTGGGGTGCAGACCGACCTGTTCAAGAAAATGCCTTTCCAGTGTGCGTTTTGTTGTGAAAGTTGCTTCCTCCAGCTCCCGGAGTGAAATATTTCCACGACGGCTTCCGATCAGACGAATGGCATCATCAATATTTCGTTGCGGCTTTTTAGGCAGTTTCATTTGTTCGATCAGCCACTCATCCAGGAGATTAATCTTTTCAGAAATATTTCCAGTCTTTAACTGACGGCCGATTTGTAGGATTTGATTTCCGAGAAATTTTACGGCATCCTGACTGCGATTTACAAATTGTTGTGCAGGCAGTTGAAATATTTTATAGAGACCACCGGCGTTAAACCGGATAACCATCTTATACATGCCGGGAAACATCCTGATCCGCGAGGAAATATCATTCGGTCCGACAATAAAATGAGTAGCGTTAAATTCCAAACGGTTGCAGTCATATATGGTGGCCGGCTGATCCAATCCAAAAACAAGGCTCTGGGTAGTGCGCGGGAAAAAAATATTTTCGATAAAACCCTGTGGCTGATCTGTAGAAATGATCAGATAGGAATCAATACAATGCCTGAGCAAAGGATGAGGATTAAAAGCATGCACATGAAACATATCCCCGTTATTTAAATCCATGAGGAAAACTTTTTTCTGCTCGTGGATGCAGTCACTGGCAAGCTACAAATTTGAGTGGCATAAAAGTCCGGCAGATGATATAAATTTTTTGCATTAATTCATAAAACCCTGATTAACTTGGTGAAACTCCGGTTGCTACAATTTTTTTTTATGAAAAAGTATGGGATATCCTTTGCTATTTGTGTTCTGTTGAATGCTGTTTGTACGGCCCAGATTCCTGTAAGTCAGGAGTCGCGACATCATAAAATTCTGGAAAATGATCATGTCCGCCTACTGGATGTCCATATTCCGCCGGGTGACACTACCCTGTTTCATATTCATGCAACGCCCTCTGTATTTTTGATCCTGCACAATGTAAGAACAGGTTCCCAGGTAATCAGTGAAGAAGATCATTCGAAATCACCCATTCCACATTTCGGGAATATGTGGTTCGAAGGTTTCTATGTGAAACCCCGCATTCATCGTGTCTGGAATAACGACAGTTCAGAATTTCACGTGATGGATATTGAGCTGACAAATAAAAATTATGTTACGATTGGCGAGCCTGTAAAACAGGCACCATTCAAATTTCTGTTCGACGAGAAACCGGTGCGGGCATACCGGTTGGATATGAATCCGGCCACTGATATTTCGATTGGAATCAGCAGGGCCGATATTCTCATGATCCTGTTAACAGATTCTGTAAGTTCCGTTCACGTAAATAAAAAAGACTTTCAAAAAAAGGGAGATTTTCTGTACGTTTCTTCCGGAACTTCTATTGAAGCAGAAAATAAAGGAAAGACAGAAGCGGCTTTTGCATTTTTCGAGTTGAAATGATCAGTGTACCTGCTAAATTTTTTTAATCCTGATATTCCGGTACCAGACCTCTTCTCCATGATCCTGTAAGGCGATATGACCGGAATGAAAACTACCAAATCCCGGCATGGTTTTGAATTTACTTGCCGCAATCAGCTTTTTCCAGTGATCACCCCACAATACGGTGGAAATAATATGCACATCATTCAAATAGAGATCGAGGCGGTTATTATTACTTACCATTTCAACCTGGTTCCATTCCAATGCAGGTTTGGCTGACATTTCTGTTGATGAAATCAAATCATAAAGATCGCCGGCTTCGTGTTTCAGACTATGTGCATCTTCATTACTGTCCTTGTCACAAACCTGCATTTCGGGACCTGTGTTCCAGGTTTCTTTGTACTTCAAAGTATCTTCCTGAACGAATATCATGATGCCGCTGTTTGCTTTTCGTGCAATTTTCCATTCCAGCTTCAGGTCAAAATTGCCGTATGTATCATTGGTTACCAGATCACCGCCACCCATCGTCTGATATCCGTTTTTCAAACCAGGTTTCAGATGTATGGAAAAACTATCCGTGTTCCAAGCTGACCCGGCTGTTTTTTTGCCATAGGTATGCCAACCAATAAGTGAAACTCCATCTGACAATGAAATCCAGCCACTGTCGGATAATACAATGGCAGGTTTTAACGCGGAATCATTCTTCGTCGGTGGAGGTGGCGAAAACTTAAAACTATTTTGATTTTGACAGGAAGTTATTATCAAAAGGGAAAAGCAGGACGCGGTTAAATAATTCAAAACAGGCATTTATGAGTTTTGTAAAATGAGCAACATATTAGCTTATATAAAGTAAGTAATTTTAATCAAATCGCCTCTTTGTTATACAAGGATAAAATATCGCTGCAGAATTTTTCTGAGAGCAGTCAGTGGGAATGGCTGGAAACCAATGGGCTCGGTGGCTGGTCTGGCAGCAGTGTATGCGGGTGCAATACCCGGCGTTATCATGGACTACTGATGGCGGCCATCAGGCCCCCGGCTGAACGCATGCTGCTGGTTTCCAAACTGGATGAAAGCATTCACATCGACGGCCGGAGTTACGATTTAAGTACGAATGATTATGGCGATACGCTCTCTCCCAAAGGATTTCAATACCTGACTTCTTTTAAGAAAGATTTATTTCCTGAATGGATTTATGAAGCCGGCGGTATCAGGCTGCGTAAGACCATTACGATGGTATATGGCGAGAATACGACGCTGATACGGTACGAAGTGTTGAAAGCGGAAAAATTATTTAAACTGCAATTACTTCCCCTGATCGCCGCCAGAGGGTATCATCAATTACAGCACGCTTCTAATAATATTTTTTGGGATATAACCTTCAAAAACGGATTGTTTCATAACCAGCCATATAGTGGGGCACCGGATATTTTTATATCTGTACCAGGAGCTACATATCAACCAGTGAATAAATGGTATTATCATTTTAATTATCTGCTGGAAAAATACCGGGGACTGGATTATGAAGAAGATCTTTTTAATCACGGGATATTTAATGTTCAGCTGAAAGACGGAGACAGATTACAAATCATTATTTCCACGGACGATCCGACGGGGAAAAACCCGGATACACTTTTTGAAACAGAAAGAAAACGAAAATTATCCCTTTTAAAAGGAGTGACTGGCGATCTTACGCAACAGCTGACTTTGGCCGCAGATCAGTTCGTCGTAGTACGCGAAATTCCGGCTGAGAAAACAAGCGGAGGGCCGCCTGTCGCACTGAAAACGGTCATCGCGGGATATCACTGGTTTACAGACTGGGGTCGCGACACGATGATTTCGCTGCCGGGTCTTTGCCTTGAAACCGGCCGATTTGAGGATGCCAGAAAAATTATTGAAGTGTTTGCAAAATCCGTCAGTGAAGGAATGTTGCCCAATCGTTTCCGGGACAACGGTGAACCTCCGGAATATAATAATGCGGATGGAACACTCTGGTACTTTAACGCTGTTTATTCATATCTGCTAAAAACCAATGACAATAAATTTATTCTGAAGGAAATTCTTCCTGTCCTGAAAAATATCATTGAATGGCATTTCAAAGGCACAAGATTTCATATTCATGTCGACAATGATGGTCTTCTATTCGCCGGCGAAACGGGGCAGCCACTTACCTGGATGGATGCGCGCATCGGAAACTGGGTAGCTACCCCGAGAATGGGGAAACCGGTGGAGATACAGGCGTTATGGTATAATGCACTGAAAATATTCGCTACACTGCTTACCCTGAACGGGGAAACTGGTGCAGCCAAAGATATTTTCGGGAAAGCAGAACAGACAAAGGATAGTTTCGAAAAAAAATTCTGGTTTGCTGATGGAAAATATCTGATTGATGTGATTGATCCCGAAGGAAAACCTGATTTTAGTATCCGGCCGAATCAGGTATTTGCGCTTAGTTTGCCCTTTCATCTGACAGATGGAGAAAAAGAGAAATCTGTCATGAATATTCTCCGTTCAAAATTATATACAGCTGTCGGGTTGCGGTCACTATCTCCGGATGATTCAAATTATAAAGGTCATTATGGTGGAAATGCATTTTCGCGGGACTCCGTTTATCATGAGGGAACGGTATGGAGCTGGCTACTGGGGCCGTATATAGATGCGGGCATGACTTGTGAGGGTGAATCTTTCAGACCGGAAGCCGTTGAAATAGTCAGGCGGTTCCTCTATCATCTGAGCGAAGGCTGCATCGGCACTGTATCAGAAATATTCGACGGAGATGCGCCACATCACCCGCGGGGTTGTGTAGCCCAGGCCTGGGGTGTGGCTGAAATTCTGCGGGTGATTAAAACATATTCTTTATCCGATGCGGGCAGTTGATATCAGTATTAAAACGGCGACTGACAGCGCATCCGCCTTAAGGATGAGTTTCAATAAAAACCGGAAATTCTATTTTCAGGAAGCCAGTTGCGTTGCACGGATCGTAGCTTCAGGCGTTATTATAAATTTTGAGAACGGTTTCCCGTAATGCGGTGGATTTATCAGAAACCAGGAATTCCAGTGTTTCGGCAATTTCCCGGGGCTTTACCCAGTTATCAGGATTCACATCAGGCATTGATTTACGATTCAAGGGTGTATCCAGTGTGCTGGGGACAACCACAGAAACGGAAACGTTCATACCTTTCGCAGCTTCATTAAGATATTCCGCCAGTTTGAACAGGAGTGATTTACTGAGACCATAAGCGATCAGATTTTTACCCTGAGCCGGATTCAAAGCAGGCCTTGCGCCGATAAAAATGATATTCCCCCTTTTATTATTCATCATATGTCCGAAAAGAGGCTTTGTTATATAGAATGCTGTTTCAAAATTTAAAGCGATTTGTTTATGCAGGTCATCACCGGTTGTATTTCCAACATCTCCCATGGCGAATCCACCGACCAGTAATAAAGCGGCATCTATAACGGTATATTGTGCCATCAGTTTTTCAACAAAGGAATTCGTTTCTTTTTCATCCGTGAGGTTAACGACCGAAATTTCCAGATTCGGATGTGGGCTGAAATCTTTTTTTGAATTTTCATTTGCGACGGTCGCGATCACACGGTAATTCCTTTCAATGAATTCTTTTGTTACGGCAGTACCCAGATTGCCATTAGCACCAGTGATGATGACTGTTTTCATTTTTTTATTTTTTTCTTCCGGCCCAAAGAATGGCATTCAGTATCAGCCGATCCTCCATCGGACTGGTACCCAGTGTTTGTGACAGACTTTTGACGGTCCCGTTTTTATAATCCATATCGTTATGTCCCATATTAAAATAAACCATGCGATAATTTTTATTTGTCCAGACAACCGGATAAAAACCGCTGTGCCATATCTCATATAATTTTGGACCTGTTCCCAGAGGGAAACTGGAACTGTCAATGGCCAACAAAATATCAATGTCCGGATTGGCACGCAAATCGTTTGACCAGCGATACCACTCACTGGCAGAAGAACGAAAGGTGTCGGGTAAATTTTGAGTAACTGCGTGCGATTTATCTATTACCTGTAAAACGGCCGGCGTCGGACGCCAGGTATTACTTACGTATGAGCCGGCCCCAATAAATTCATTGTGATACCAATCCCAGTTTTGGGGATAGAGGGAATGGTTGAGCGCAAAGCCTGCAAAATGAAATCCCAACCAGCCTCCGCCTTTTTTCATGTATTCTTCAAATGCTTTTCTTTGATCCGGATCTTCCGGACGTGTATCAAGAAAAATTACTACCTGGTATTTGGAAAGAAATCCGGCATTTAAATTACTCCAGTTATTTGTTGAATCGTAAGTAAAATGATTGGCCGCAGCCTGCAGCGGAAACCATCTGTTCGCTTCGTGTACAAAACTAATATGTGCCGAGTCTTGCTTTGCGGTATAAAAGGCAATTACGTGAACTGGTTGCGTCTGATCCTGGGCAATAGTTGATTTTGGCTGAATACAGATTATAACGAGGCTGATAAGTGCCAGTAATAATTTTCTTCTTTTCATGTGTTCAGGGTTTAAAAAAATGTTTTTGAAAGTTAACAACAGTTTTAAGCAATTGGCTGTTTTCTTCCGCCAATATTGGGAAGAAATCCGGTAAGCAGGCCAATCAGCGGCAGGAATGCACAAATCTGATAAACATAAATAATTCCCCTGTGATCCGCCAGAATACCGAGCAGGGCTGATCCCAGGCCGCCCATTCCGAAAGCAAATCCGAAGAACAACCCTGAAATCATGCCAACTTTACCTGGCAACAACTCCTGCGCATACACAAGAATGGCAGAAAATGCAGAAGCAAGAATGACTCCGATCGGAATGGTTAAAACGGCTGTCCAGAAAAGATTTACGTGAGGTAGTAACAATGTAAAGGGTGCTACGCCCAGGATCGAAAACCAGATTACATATTTTCTCCCGAAACGATCGCCCAGCGGACCGCCGAGCAGCGTTCCGGCTGCCACTGAAAACGTGAATATGAAAAGAAATATTTGTGCATGCTGAACAGATACTTTGAATTTCTCGATCATATAAAATGTCAGATAACTAACCATGGACGCCAGATAGAAATATTTTGAAAAAATGAGGACGATCAATATCAGGATGGATGAAAATATCCTGGTTTTTGAAAAAGCAGGAAGATGAATATCCCTCGTTTTTGATTTTAATTTTAAACTATTGAGATGAGACCGGTACCAACGGCCCACAAAAATTAAAATGACAATTGCTGTTAAGGGCAGAACGGCAAACCAACCGATAATGGGTTGCCCCAGTGGTACAATAATAATGGCTGCCAGCAATGGTCCCAAAGAAGACCCCGCATTTCCTCCGACCTGAAAAATGGATTGCGCCAGCCCTCTTTTTCCACCTGAAGCCATATAAGCAACTTTCGATGCTTCAGGATGAAAAATCGAAGAACCAATACCGATCAGGGCAACAGAAAAAAGGAGAAAATGGAAATTACCAGCCCGGGACATCAGAATGAGACCGATCAGAGAGAATCCCATGCCGGTAACCAGTGAAAAAGGTTTTGGCCGGTGATCTGTATACAAGCCCACCAAAGGTTGAAGCAGGGAAGCGGCCAGCTGAAAAGTAAGAGTAATCAATCCGATTTGTGAAAAATTCAAATGATAATTCACTTTTACTATTGGATAGACGGCAGGTATCAGGGATTGAATGGAATCATTCAGTAAATGTGAAATACTAATCATGAACAGGATGGGATATACCGTTCCCGTGATGGCAGCGTACGATTTATTTTGTACGAGTTGTTTTTCCGATACTTTATGCATCCTGGTGCGTATTTTCTGACATGCAAGTTAGCTGAGTTGCAGGATTTTTCATCAGGCGAAACCGCGGATCTGAATTTACAAATGCTATTTTTGTTTCTTATTAAATGCCGCCAATGAAGAATTTATTATCCTTCCTGTTTTCTTTCCTTTCTCTTTCTGCCATTGCACAAAAAACGGATAAGGCACTCGAAAAGCAGATTGCGGAGCTGATCAGTGGGTTTCACGGAACCATCGGAATCTATGTTCATGAATTAAAAAAAGATCGGATCGTATCATTCAATGCAGATACGGTTTTTCCTACTGCCAGTGTGGTTAAGATACCGATCATGATTGGCATCATGGACAGGATCCAGAATAAGGAACTGGAGTTTCATCAGGTGATGATCTATAAGGACACCATAAAATATGATCCCGGAGAAGACGTGCTGGCGTCATTCAGGCCGGATGAGAAAATTCTTCTGAGCAAACTGATGTTGCTATCCATATCGCTGAGTGACAATACGGCCAGCCTGATGTTGCAGGGTATTGCCGGCGGTGGTCAACGGATCAATTTTCTCATGGATAGTCTGGGTTATACATTTACGCGTGTAAACAGCCGTACACCCGGGAGAGAAAAAGATCGGGAGATCTTCGGATGGGGTCAAACGACACCCCGGGAAATAGCGAGAATTATGGAACAGATCGTACAGGGAAAAGTATTGAGTCCGAAAAGCAGTGATCGCATGCTGAGAACGCTGGGCAGGCAATACTGGGATGAAGATGCCATTTCACAAATACCACCGGATATTTTTGTAGCATCCAAAAGCGGTGCTGTTGATGAAAGCAGGAATGAAATACTGTATGTAAATGCTCCGAACCCTTATATCTTCAGCGTATTTACAAAAAACAATACTGACCAGCGCTGGGACTATAATAATGAAGCGTGGGTTCTTACGAGGAAATTATCGGCGCTCGTGTTTGGATATTATAACCCGGGGATTCATTATGAGGCGGCACCTTTTATGAAGTAAAGTTGACCGTTGACCGTTGACCGTTGACCGTTGACGGTTGACGGTTGACGGTTGACGGTTTTGATTGTGCAAATTAAAAAGCCTTAAGCCTTATGCCCTGAGCCTTACGCCTAAACAGTAATTTCTCTTTTTCTCGCAATGATATCCCATGAATCAACGATCGTATTATTTTCCACGACAAGAGCATTGTCATAAAGTGCAACAGTCGGGCAGATATGCCAGGGCACGCCATACAAAATATCACCCGGATTGAACCGGCCGGAATCCGGAACCTTTAAAACCAGATGTTCTTCGCTTTGTGCCGTCGGAATGGCTTCGGGCGCATTTAAAAAATAAACTCTCGGAAGTGGATTTTCCGAAGCAACCGATTTATATCCCAGATCTACACAGACCATGCCGGGAGCAGGGATTGAAATAATCCGGCTGACCAGTATGGCTGCCCAGTCGAATGGTTGTTCCGGTAAATTTTCTGAATAACCCTTATCCCAGAAAACAAAAGTGCCCGGACTACATTCTCTGTCGCCGGCTTCAGCGTGAATAAAACAGGTTGGCGAACCTCCCGCTATCAGTGTTGTAGAATGTCCCACGATTTCCTCCAATGCACGTTTTAATTTTGATACGGGTTCGAACGCCTGGAGACAGGCTTCGGTCCGGATTTTCATATCCCTGTCTTTGATATGTCCGTCGTATGCATGCAGGCCTAAAATTTTTATGGCAGGAAGCGAAATTATTTTTTCAAATAATGGTATGGCATTTTGCGGTTGTACACCGGTACGGTTCATTCCGAGATTCAGATCGATAAAAACATTCGCCGTGAGGTCCGCAAGCGCAAATAAATAAGAAATGGAGACTGCTGTATTTGCGCTGTCAACCAGGCAGGAAAAATGAGTAGCCGGATATTTTTTTATCAGCCTGATCAGTCTCTTTATTTTTGAAATCGTGGGCGGATAAGCGAGCAATACGTCCGGCGCTTCGATCATGGCCAGCATTTCTGTTTCAGCGATTGTGGCGGCTTTGAATTTTTTGATTCCTTCCTGCATCATAAGACGCGATACTTCGGCCATTTTATTCGTTTTCACGTGCGGCCGCAACAAACGGACATCCACACGATTTACAAGCCGGACAATGTTCTCCGTTATCCGCGAAGGATAAACGAGCAAGGCCGGCGTATCGTACTCGTTTATATTAACTGCTTCGTACCAGACTTTTTCGTTCATTGTTTAACATTTTCGTTCACCGTTAACCGTTGACGGTTGGCAGATGTCTTCCACACTTTCACACTAATTCAAACAGCGCCTCAATTTCCACCGGAATATTGTCAGGCAGCGTGCCCATACCGACTGCTGAGCGGACACCAATCCCATTATCCGTTCCCCACACCTGCGCAAATAACTCACTGCAGCCATTTATTACATACGGGTGTTTTTCGAAAGTATCGATGGCGTTCACCATACCCAGCACTTTGATCACACGTTTGATTTTGTCCAGACTACCCAGGTTTTGTTTTAATGTTGCCAGAATAGCGAGCCCGACCTGGCGTGCAGCGAGTTTTGCTTCTTCCATATTAATATCAGTTCCGACGCGTCCGATGATCAGCGATTTATCCGGCCGGAGCGGACCATGCCCTGAGACGTAACAATGTTTGCCATCTATCAGAAAGGGTTTATAAACACCAATTGGTGCAGGTGCCGGAGGCAATTCCAGGCCAAGTGATTTAAAATTTTCGTCTGCTGACATAATTCATGTTTAATGACGGGTGATTAAATAAATGAGAACAACCATGAGTAAGCCGATGATCGAAACAATCGATTCCATCACACTCCATGTTTTAAGGGTTTCCTTCACAGTTAAATTAAAATATTCCTTGAATAGCCAGAATCCGGAGTCGTTTACGTGTGAAAACATCAGACTGCCCGCACCCGTAGCCAACACGATCAGACTGGGGTTGATGGAGGATCCAACAATTAACGGTGCGACCATGCCTGCAGCCGTAAGACCCGCTACCGTGGCCGAACCGAGGCATACGCGAATAAATGCAGCAATAAACCAGGCTGCCAGTATGGGATGAAGGTTCAGACCCTTCATTACCTGTGTCAATTGGGCGGCTGTGCCACTTTCTGTAAGCACCTGTTTTAGGGCGCCCGCACCCGCAATAATCAGTAATATCAAAGAAATATCTTTAGCGGCTTCGCCCATGGAAATCATACATGGTTCGAGTTTTTTTCCTCTTTTCAATACAAGTGAATAAACTGCGTAAGCCAATGTTATCAGGAGCGCCATAGAGGGATCGCCCAGGACAGCAAAGATTTTTACGGGCGCGGAATTGACCGGCATGATCATTTTCAAAACTGTTTCAGTACCGATCAGCACTACGGGAAGCAATGCAGTAATAAAACTATCGGCGATGCCCGGTAATTCCTCATCGGGAATGGTTTTTCCAGCGAAGGTTGCCAGTGGTTTCCTGTTATATTTTTTTAGTGTGGTGGCGAACAGAGGCCCCGCGATAATAACTGAAGGAACGGCAACTACAAATCCATACAGAAGCGTTAGTCCCAGGTCCGCATGGTATTGTTGTATCAGTGCAACGGGAGACGGATGCGGAGGTAAGTATCCATGTGTAACAGACAATGAAGCCAGCATGGGAAGGCCTATGTATACAGCCGGTATATCATATTTATAGGAGAGAGTGATGATCAGCGGTACAAGCAGAACAAATCCAATTCCATAGAACAGAGGAATTCCTACGATGAAAGCCGTGATCACCAGCGCCCATACCAGATATTTTCTGCCAAACCATCTCATAAATGACGAAACAATACGCTGGGCGGCACCGTACTCGGCAATCAGCTTTCCAATCATCGCTCCAACAACAATAATGACGATCAGTGATCCCAGCATATCGCCCATTCCTGTTTGCACAGCATGAGTGACTGCATCGATCGTCATACCATTGGCGAGCCCGATACCCATGGAGACCAGCAAGAACGAAAGGAACGCATTTAATTTTGCCCAGGTGGTTAATAAAATCAGCAACAGGATTCCTGTCAGCAAAATCACATAAGACATAGCATGCGTTTACAGATGAAGATACTAATTTGCATACATGTTTATAATGGATGCACATCTGGACCTTGCCATGAACGCCATGGAATGGAATCGCGACCTGAAACAAACAGTCGCGCAATTACGTGACCGGGAAAAAGGATTGACTGATAAGCCGGACAGGGAAAGAAATGTGGTTTCGCTTCCTGCATTACGCGAAGGGAAAATTGGTTTGGTGGTGGCAACTCAAATCGCACGCTACGTGCGGGAAGGAAGTCCCCTTCCAGGCTGGCATTCGCCTGAGCAGGCTTGGGCGCAAACCCAGGGCCAGCATGCCTGGTACAGGGCGATGGTGGATCAGGGAGAAATGATACAGATTACAGACAGAGGATCTCTTGAAAAACAAATAAAGAGATGGACGGATGACACGGATACAGATAGTGACAAACCAATCGGATTTATATTGAGCCTTGAGGGTGCGGATTCTCTGGTGAATATTTCTTATCTCGAAAAAGCATACGGTTATGGACTGAGGGCACTCGGTCCGGCGCACTATGGCGAAGGTCGTTATGCCGGTGGAACGGGAACTGAAGACGGATTCAGCGAGGCCGGTAAATCTTTACTGAAGGAAATGGATTCCCTCCATATGATTTTGGATGTAACTCATCTTACGGATACCGGATTCAGCCAGGCAATGGAAATTTACAAAGGTGCGGTTTGGGCCAGTCACCATAACTGTCGTACGCTGGTCAAAAATCAGCGTCAGCTGACGGATGACCAAATTAAAATATTAATTGAAAGGGGAGCTGTGATCGGCGGCGTTTTGGATGCCTGGATGCTTGCTGATGGCTGGATCCGGGGTGTTTCTTTGCCGAGGGCGATGGGCGTGAATCTAGACCGGCTGATTGATCATTACGATCATATTTGTCAGATTGCCGGGAATGCAGATCACATTGCTATTGGCAGCGACCTCGATGGCGCTTTCGGTACCGAACAGTCTCCTTTTGATCTGAACAGTATTGCCGACTTGCAAAAACTACCGGCCCTGCTTACCCTAAGAGGCTATGCTGACACCGATATTCAAAAAATTCTGCATGGTAACTGGTTGCGATTTTTGAGAAAGGCCTGGAAATAACATTACTTAACTCTGAAAAAATTTGCGAAACCGAATAGTTGCGCATATATTTGCAACCGATCAGTTTCGCAAATGTAAATTATAACAGCATGAGACGGGATATTTTTCAGGCAATTGCCGATCCGACGAGGCGGGCCATCATTACTTTAATTGCATTGCAGTCAATGACCCCCAATGCGATTGCGGAGAACTTCAATACGACCAGGCAATCTGTTTCCAAACATCTTCGCATACTCACGGAATGCCAGCTGGTGAAGCAGGAGCAGCAGGGCCGGGAAATTTATTATTCACTTGAAATCGAAAAAATGAAAGAGATTGATAAATGGCTAAACCAATTCAGAAAAATTTGGGAAACACGATTTAATCAGCTTGACAAAATATTTTCAAACATTAAAAAACAGAAAAAATGAAAAACAATTTATTATTTGATTTTATAGTGGACAAAAAGACAAAAACAGTATTTGTAAACAGGGAATTTGATGCCGGCCTTTCCCTGGTCTGGGATGCCTTTACGAAACAGGAAATTCTTGACCAATGGTGGGCGCCCAAGCCCTGGGAATCAAAGACAAAATTTATGGATTTCAAAGTTGGCGGCCGTAGATTTTATGCCATGGTAAGTCCGGAAGGTCAGGAGAGCTGGTCTATTCAGAAGTATACATCGATTCATCCGACATCCAATTTTAAAATGCTGAATGCATTTGCGGATAAGGATGAAAATCCTGTATTGCCTGGCTCTGACTGGGATTTGAACTTCACGGAACAAAACGAAATAACAAAAGTGAGTATTATTATAAAAAACGACTCCCTGGAGCGCATGGAAAAAATGATAGAAATGGGCTTTCAGGGAGGATTTACGATGACTTTGAACTATTTGGAAACTCTTCTGACAAGTTTATCTAAAGGAAAATAAAAAGAATTTCCTGTCAGATTAAGTCGAATTATTTCCTTCTGAATTATATGATTGGTAGAATTTAAGTTAGGCAAGACCACTACATTTGCAATTCTTGCCTGTTAACCGGAAGTTAAGACTTCTATCAAAAAACTGTTATGCGAAAATACCTGAATGCAGGGATTCCGATTTTATCGGCACTTATTGCTTTACAATCCTGTCACAGCTCTGAGGCTGGCGCAGGATATGCAGCACCGCCGCCGCCCAACCTACCCGTCATTACAGTTACCAACCGTCCCTTTACTACATTCCGGGAATATACGGCGTCCCTTGAAGGAAGTAACGATATTGAAATCAGGCCTCAGGTGAATGGTTATATTGAAAAGATATATGTGGATGAAGGCGCATTTGTAAAAAAAGGCCAGCCCCTGTTTAAAATAAACGATCAGCCTTATCAGGAAGCTTTAAATAACGCCAATGCTTCATTGGCTGTTGCAAGAGCCAATCAGGCAACTGCAGAAATTGATGTGAACAAGCTGGAGCCATTGGTACAGAATAATGTGATTTCGCCCATACAACTGAAGACGGCCAAATCAGCGTATGATGCCACCACCGCTTATGTCGCACAGGCGAATGCCACTGTAGGGAATGCAAAAATTAATATTGGCTACACGCTCATAAAAGCACCGGTGGATGGATATATCGGAAGAGTACATATTAAAATAGGAAGCCTGGTGGGGAATTCCAACGCGGAGCCTCTCACTAATATTTCTGAAGTGAAAGATGTGCGTGCCTATTTTTCTGTTAGTGAAACAGCCTTCCTCCGGTTCAAAGACGAATATCCGGGTAAGACGATCGAAGAAAAAATTAAAAACCTGCCTCCAGTGGAGCTTATTCTTTCAGACAATACGGTGTATGCGATGAAGGGTAGGGTTGAAATCGTAGCTGGTCAATTCACGACGGGCTCGGGCGCCATTCCTTTTCGTGCCAGCTTTCCAAATCCGAACGGGGTATTGAGATCTGGTAATACGGGCCGGGTGAGAATTTCTGTCACTTTACCTGCGGGGCCCGTTATTCCACAGGAAGCAACCTATGAATTACAGGATAAAACATTTGTATTTGTTTTGGGAGACAGTAATAAGGTCGTCAATACTTCTATACAGGTTGGTGGAACGTCAGGTAATTATTATCAGGTGGAAAAAGGACTAAAAGCCGGTGATAAAATTGTTTTTTCCGGGGTGGACAAACTATCGGACGGTGCTAAAATTAATCCGGTGCCTATGTCGCTGGACAGCCTGCTGAAGGTGCGGCCGATGCAATGACAATCAAGATTAAAAAAGTAAAATGTTAAGAAGATTTATAGAAAGGCCGGTGTTGTCTACGGTGATTTCGATCATTCTGCTCCTGCTGGGATTGATTTCGATGACATCGCTGCCCATCACCCAATTTCCGGATATCGCACCGCCTACCGTAAGCGTAAACGCATTTTATCCCGGCGCGAATGCCGAAGTGGTGGCACGTGCGGTGGCTACTCCCCTGGAGGAAGCGATCAACGGGGTGGAAAACATGACCTATATGACATCCAGTTCCGGCAATGACGGAAGTATGTCAATCAATGTATTTTTTAAACAGGGAACCAATCCCGATCTGGCGTCTGTGAATGTGCAAAACAGGGTGTCCAAGGCCGTTAGTCAGATTCCGACGGAAGTTGTGCAGGCCGGCATTTCCACGCAGAAGCAGCAGAATAGTATGATTAACGTAACCCTGCTATACAGCACAGATACGGCTTACGATGAAAAGTTTTTGCAAAATTATGCCAAGATAAATGTCATCCCGGAAATCCAGCGTGTTCCCGGTGTGGGGCAGGCGCAGGTATTCGGTGCGAAGGATTATTCCATGCGTATCTGGCTGAAGCCGGACAGACTGGCCCTGAATAATATTTCTGTGCAGGAAGTCCTCACAGCCATACAGGATCAGAATGTGGAAGCAGCTCCCGGAAGATTTGGAGAGGGTAGTTCTGCCTCGTTCGAATATATTTTAAAGTACAAAGGCAAGCTTTCGCAAAATAAAGATTACGAAGATATTATTATTAAGACCGGAGCAGACGGATCCGTCATTAAATTAAATGATATTGCACGGGTTGAATTTGGAGCCTTTACCTATGGTTCCAATTCTCTTGTGCAAGGGTATCCTGGCACAGGCCTGGGAATATTTCAGACAGCGGGTTCCAACGCCAATGATATACTCATTGCTATTGACGAGGTGATGAAAAATGCGGAGACCAAATTTCCAAAGGGTATCCATGCATTCACCATTTTCAGCGCAAAGGATTTTCTCGATGCCTCCATAAGACAAGTTGAAGAAACATTGCTGGAAGCATTTATCCTGGTTTTTCTTGTTGTATTTATATTTCTGCAGGACTTCAGATCGACACTTATCCCGGCCATTGCGGTTCCCGTAGCCATTATCGGAACTTTTTTCTTCATGCAGCTCTTTGGGTTTACCATTAATCTGCTGACACTTTTTGCACTGGTGCTGGCCATCGGTATCGTGGTTGATGACGCCATCGTCGTGGTGGAAGCAGTGCATACAAAAATGGAACGAACGGGTTTGGGGGCAAGGGAGGCAACGGTTCAGTCGATGAGTGAAATTTCCGGTGCCATCATTTCCATAACGCTGGTGATGGCCGCCGTGTTTGTTCCGGTTGGTTTCATGCAGGGTCCCGCGGGCATATTTTACAGACAGTTTGCATTTACGCTTGCCATCGCGATCCTGATATCAGCACTGAACGCTTTGACACTAAGTCCCGCACTTTGTGCTTTATTCCTCAGGAGTGCTCATGAAATACCGGGAGAAGAAAAAAAGAAAGTCGGATTTGCAAGGAGATTCGGGAACGCATTCAACGTAGGTTTTAAAGCAACGACCCATCGTTACGTCGGAGCGGTCCGTTTTCTGATAAAGCATAAATGGGTCGGTTTATTGGGATTAGCCATTGTATTTACAGTAACCATTATATTTTTCCGTAGCACGCCTACGGGTTTTATCCCTGCAGAAGATCAGAATTTTGTGATCCTTTCATTTAATCTGCCGCCATCATCATCACTCGACAGGACGGATGTGGTGTTGAGGAAAATTGACAGCGTTTTAGACCATGTTCAGGCAGTTGACAGTCGTGGAGCCATCAGCGGTTTGAATATTCTTTCCGGGGCAAACAGTTCGGCTTATGGTGTTGGTTTTGTCAAACTGAAAGATCAGACAGCCAGGGTTCCCAGGAAAACAATTGAACAGGTGATAGCCGAGATTACAGGAAAAACAAATAACATTAAAGAGGCAAGTGTTTTTCTTTTTCAGCCTCCGACTGTTCAGGGTTTCGGAAATACCAGCGGATTTGAAGTGATTATTCAGGACAGAAACGGTGGCCCACTGACAAGCCTGGGTAATGTGACGAATGGATTTATTAGTGAACTCTACAGGCGCCCCGAAATAGCATTTGCCTTTACTTCATTCAATACAAATAATCCGCAATTTCTTCTGAATATTGACAATGCCAAAGCGAAACAATTAAATGTATCTGTAGCCAATATCCTTGGTACCATGCAGGTATATTTTGGAAGCAGTTTTGTTTCTGACTTCAACCGGTTTGGAAAATATTACCGTGTTATTGTAGAAGCAGATATTCCTTACCGTAAGGACCCGACGGCCATGGATGGAATTTATGTGAAAAATACGGCTGGGCAGATGATACCATTAAATGAACTGGTTTCGCTGGAAAGGGTATATGGTCCTGAAACGGTAAGCCGGACAAACCTCTTCAATTCCACAACGATTGACGGAAGTGTAAAACCGGGCTACAGTTCGGGGGATGCTATCAAAGCGATAAAAGAAGTTGCCGCAACCTATCTGCCCCGTGGTTATTCATACGAATGGTCGGGTATTACACGTGAAGAAAGTAATGCGGGTTCGCAAACCCAGTTGATCTTTATTCTCAGTATCGTATTTGTTTATTTTCTGTTGGCTGCACAATATGAAAGTTATATTCTGCCCTTTGCCGTCCTGCTTTCAATTCCTACAGGCCTTCTGGGTGTATTTCTTTTTATCAATCTGACCGGTATCGAAAATAATATTTATGTACAGGTGGGAATTATTATGCTCATCGGTCTCCTGGCAAAAAATGCCATTTTGATTGTTCAATATGCCGTGCAGCGCAGGCGTTCGGGAATGGATCTTAT
>DASXKM010000502.1:0-3515 GCA_036496825.1 Puia sp.
CTGAGCGATGACAAACAAAAAGAATGTGAAGCCATCGGTGCCGCGATAAAATTGTTACTGGAAAGAGATATCAAGCCAAGAGATATCATGACGCGTAAGGCATTTGAAAATGCAATTACCGTGATTATGGTGCTCGGCGGATCTACGAACGCTGTCCTGCATTTGATCGCGATGGCAAAAAGCGTCAACGTTCCACTCACTCAGGACGATTTCCAGACAATCAGTAACAAAATTCCGGTGCTGGCTGATTTTAAGCCCAGCGGGAAATATCTGATGGAAGATCTTCATCAGTTTGGGGGTGTACCGGCCGTCATGAAATATTTATATAAAAATGGATTATTACATGGTGACTGCTTAACAGTTACCGGAAACACAGTTGCCGAAAATCTCAAAGACGCACCGGATTTAGACTTTGACAAGCAAAAAATTATCATGCCCCTGGACAAGCCGTTAAAAGTGACCGGGCATTTGCAAATTTTATATGGCAACCTGGCTGAAGGTGGCAGTGTTGCAAAAATCAGTGGTAAGGAGGGAGAAAGATTTGAAGGAACGGCCAGGGTATTTGAAGGCGAACATGATTTGATTCGCGGAATACAATCAGGCAAAGTACATGCGGGTGATGTTGTAGTGATCCGAAATATTGGCCCGAAAGGCGCACCCGGGATGCCCGAAATGCTAAAGCCAACCGGCGCAATCATCGGGGCAGGCCTTGGCAAAACGGTAGCCCTGATTACAGATGCCCGTTTCAGCGGAGGAACACATGGATTTGTGGTTGGTCATATTACACCTGAAGCGTATGAAGGAGGTCTTATCGGACTTGTTGAAGACAATGATATTATCGAGATCGATGCAACAAAAAATTCCATCACATTAAAAGTAAATGAGGATATCATTGCGGAAAGAAGAAAAAACTGGAAAAAACCTGTTTCGAAAGCAACAAGTGGTGTTCTGTTTAAATATGCACGTGTCGTTAAAGATGCTTCGCAGGGATGTGTTACGGATGAAGCCTGAGTTATCGTTCATCGGCGAACAGTTATCGAAAATAATTTTTGAGTTATAAAATGAATAAATAATGCAAACGCTGGAAATAAAAAAAGACAAGACATCCAAGGCAAAACAAAAAGCGAAGAAATTATCCGGATCTGCTGCTTTACTGGAAGTGTTTCTTGCAGAAAAAGTGGAAACGATTTTCGGATATCCCGGAGGAGCCATTATGCCCATCTACGATGCCTTGTATGATTACCAGCAAAAGATGAAACATGTGCTTGTACGCCATGAACAGGGTGCAATCCATGCCGCCCAGGGTTATGCCCGGGCATCCGGTAAAACGGGGATTGTTTTTGCTACCAGTGGTCCAGGTGCAACCAATCTGGTTACCGGTCTTGCAGACGCCATGATAGATAGTACACCACTGGTATGTATTACCGGACAAGTGTATGCGCACCTGCTCGGAACAGATGCATTTCAGGAAACAGATGTCATTAATATCACCACACCGGTTACCAAGTGGAATTATCAAATTACTGACGCAACCGAAATACCGAACGTATTAGCGAAGGCTTTTTATCTCGCTGCCAGTGGCCGTCCGGGCCCCGTGCTCATCGACATTACCAAAAATGCACAAATACAGGAATTCGACTTTGAAGAATACTTTCCCTGCGAACATATACGCAGCTACCGTCCCAAACCCATTGTACGCAAAAAATATCTGGAACAAGCAGCGAAACTGATCAATGAAGCAAAAAAACCATTTGTGATTTTTGGTCAGGGTGTAATACTCGGGGAAGCGGAAACTGAATTTAAAAATTTCATCGAGAAATCAGGCATCCCGGCTGCGTGGACGATACTGGGAATGAGTGCTATTCCCACTAATCATCCGATGGCAGTCGGCATGTTGGGAATGCACGGCAATTACGGCCCGAACGTGCTTACGAATGAATGCGATGTTTTGATTGCTGTCGGCATGCGTTTCGATGATCGTGTAACGGGCAGACTGGACAAATACGCTAAACAGGCAAAAGTGATTCATCTGGATATAGATCCGGCAGAGATAGATAAAAATGTAAAAACTACCGTTTCAGTCTGGGGCGATTGTAAGGAAACACTGCCTTTACTGACCCAACTCTTAGAAAAAAAATCACATACCATCTGGCATCAGAAATTTAAAGACCTCCAGAAACAGGAAGATGAAAAATGTATCTATCCTGAAATGCATCCGGATACGGATATCCTTTCTATGGGTGAAGTAATCGACGCATTGAACGAACTCACAAGTGGAAACGCCATACTGGTTACGGATGTAGGTCAGCACCAGATGGTAACATGTCGTTATGCAAAGTATAATGATTCCAAAAGTAATATCACTTCGGGTGGACTGGGTACAATGGGTTTTGCATTACCCGCAGCCATCGGTGCAAAATTCGGCGCTCCGGAAAGAGAAGTCATTGCCATCGCAGGAGACGGTGGATTCCAGATGACGCTGCAGGAATTGGGAACCATTATGCAGGCCAACCTGAATGTAAAAATCATTATTCTGAATAATCAGTTTCTTGGTATGGTAAGGCAATGGCAGGAATTGTTTAACGACAGAAGATATTCTTTCGTGGATATTCAAAGTCCGGATTTCGTGGAGCTTGCAAGTTCATACCGGATTGCCGGCCAAAAAGTGACCGAACGTTCAAAATTGAAAAACGCGTTGAAAGAAATGCTCGACAGTCCACAAGCATATCTGCTGGATATAATGGTTGGAAAAGAAAATAATGTATTCCCAATGGTTCCCCAGGGTTGCAGTGTGAGTGAAATCAGGCTTTCGTAAGTATTAAATAATAGTAAAGGAGACAATAAAATTATTTATGGATGATGCAGTGTTAACAGATATTCCGGTTCAGTACGAAAGAATAAAAGAAGATACGTCGAGGTTATCTTTTAAAATGAATTCGGATTTGTATACCGGCAGCCTCCTGAAAACTTTAGTGGCATCGAAGAGATCCGGCAGAATACTGGAATTGGGGACAGGTGGAGGATTGGCAACTTCGTGGATTCTGAAAGGCATGGACCGGCAGTCGGTTTTGTTAACTGTTGAAAATAATGAAGCTCTTGGCAAAATTGCGAGCGGGCAACTGAGAGATGACAGGATTGAATTTATACAGGCCGACGGATATGTATGGCTGAAAGAATATAAGGGCGAAAAATTCGATCTGATTTTTGCTGATGCTATGCCGGGAAAATATGATTTGTTCGAAGAGACAATTCATATGCTAAAATCAGGAGGATTTTATATCATCGATGATATGATGCCTCAAGTGAACTGGCCTTTGGGGCATGCTGAAAAAGTGGATGCCTTTATACATATGCTGGAATCGAGAAAAGATCTTGTGATGACAAAAATAAAATGGTCTACAGGAATTATCATCGCAGTAAAAAGATGAATTTGTAATCCTGAACAGGTTTGAGACCGGGCTGAAACGTTTTTTTAATTTTAGTTTTTTAATTTTTAAACAATGATTAAACAGGAA
>DASXKM010000503.1:0-3033 GCA_036496825.1 Puia sp.
TAATGTGTTGAATGTCGATGGAGGGCTGGCAACAGCATTCGTCCGGTAAGCCTACGCAGATGAAATTTTCGTTTATTCTGATTAATTATGTTCAAATATGCGGCCGGAAAAACAACAAATAGATGATCTCAACGCTCAACAACTGGCAAATCATAAACGCCGGTTTGAATTTATTTCTGAAGGGGTAGAGAATGTAAATAATCTGATTCAAAAACTTTCCGCATTTAATATTGCGATCCCCAGCTGGGCTTTGGGAACCGGCGGCACGCGCTTCGGACGTTTTTCCGGTGGTGGCGAACCGCGCAGTCTTGAAGAGAAAATAGAAGATGTCGGAATCATCCATGCACTAAACAAATCCAGTGATTCTATTTCTCTGCATATACCCTGGGATATTCCGACAAACGCGACTGCTATAAAAACGCTTGCGGCCCAAAACGGATTGCATTTCGATGCGGTAAACTCAAATACTTTTCAGGATCAGCCGGGTCAGAAACACAGTTATAAATTCGGCTCACTGCATCATGTCGATAAAGAAGTCCGGAAGCAGGCGATCGCGCACAATATCGAAGTAATAAAATATGGCATTGATCTGGGCTCAAGCGCTCTGTCCGTCTGGCTTTCGGATGGATCCAATTTTCCCGGTCAGCTGAATTTCAGAACTGCCTTTCAGAATACCCTTGAATCTCTTCGCGAAATTTATCAAGCATTACCCGGTGACTGGAAGATCTGGATAGAATACAAACCATACGAGCCGAATTTTTATTCCACGAGCATTGCTGACTGGGGACAATCCTATTTACTCGCTTCAGAACTCGGAGATCAGGCAGCCACCCTGGTTGATCTGGGTCATCATCTGCAGGGAACCAATATTGAACAAATAGTTTCGCTTCTTCTGATGAAGGGCAAACTGGCGGGTTTTCATTTCAATGATTCAAAATACGGAGATGATGACCTCACCGTCGGCAGCATCAATCCTTATCAGTTGTTTTTGATATTTGCTGAACTGGTGGACGGTATGGATGCCCGCGGAATGAATCATGCAAAGGATCTGGGATGGATGATCGACGCCTCCCACAATGTAAAGGATCCGATTGAGGATCTCCTTCAATCGGTAGAGGCAATAAAAATGGCCTATGCACAGGCATTGCTCATCGACAGAAAAGCATTGTTGAATGCCCAGAAAAATAATGACGTTGTAAAGACACAGGAAATCTTACAACAGGCATACCGCACGGATGTTCGTCCGTTGCTTGCAGAGGCCAGGTTCAGATCAGGCGGAGCCATCCAACCCATCACCGCTTATCGTGATCTGCAGATTCGTGAGAATCTGATAAAGGAACGAGGTCTTCAATCAGTAGCCACCGGATTATGAATCGCCTGCGCGTCATAGCCATATTTGATGTTGGAAAAACGAATAAGAAAATTTTTCTCTTTGACGAATCGTACCGGATCGTATACGAAAAGTCCGTACGAATCGCCGAGATCCTCGATGAAGACGGATTCCCCTGCGAAAACCTGGAAAGTCTCGGGGCTTTTATTTTTGAATCATTAAAGGAAATATTTAGTATTCAGAAATTTGAAATAGTGGCCGTGAATTTTTCCGCCTACGGGGCCAGCCTGGTAAACCTGGATAAAAACGGGAAGCCTTTAACTGTTCTTTACAATTATCTGAAGCCATATCCCGCGGATTTAAGCAGACAGTTTTATGGTACTTATGGGAAACCAGAAATATTCAGTCTTCAAACAGCTTCTCCTGCGTTAGGTAGTCTGAATTCCGGTCTTCAGTTATACCGTATGAAATATGAAAAGACAGAGATCTTCAAAAAAATATTCTTTTCGCTGCATCTGCCGCAATACCTGAGTTTTCTGGTCACGGGGAAATATTATTCTGACCTGACCAGTATCGGATGCCATACAGCTTTATGGGATTTCGGAAAGAATTCATATCATGAATGGGTGAAGCAGGAAAAACTAAATGATATACTGGCGCCAGTTGAAAACGGGAAAAAGACATTTCCTTCCGCCCTTGCTTCATATTCATGTAAAGTCGGAATCGGTTTACATGACAGTTCAGCTGCACTGATTCCCTATCTCGTAAATTTTTCCGCGCCCTTTGTACTGATCTCCACCGGAACCTGGTGTATCAGTATGAATCCTTTTAATTCAACAGCACTCACTACTGAAGAACTTAACAATGACTGTCTGTGCTATTTACAATATTCTGGAGAACCTGTGAAGGCTGCCCGATTGCATGCCGGATTCGAACACGAAATGCAGGTTAAAAGAATCGCAGAACACTTTAATCAAAATGTGGATCGCTATAAAAATATCGAGTTTGACCCTGAAATCATTTGTGACCCGAAGGTAGATCTAAACGCCTTGTCTCTGACAGACGGATTTACTTTTGGCAAAAAAGACCTGGCAGATTTTAAAACAGATACTGAAGCATATCACCATCTCATCTCGGATATAATGAAACTGCAGGTACTTTCGACAAATCTCGTGATGACAGGTTCTGACGTCAAAAGAATATTTGTGGACGGCGGTTTTAGCCAAAACAGCGTGTACATGCATTTACTTGCCATCGCTTTTCCGGAGATGGAAGTCTTTGCTGCATCGATGCCGCAGGCATCTGCGTTGGGTGCTGCGCTGACCATTCACTCCGAATGGAATCGGAACCAGGTGCCCGTTGATTTGTTACAAATCCGGAATTACCCTTAATTCCGTTGAAACTGCTCCCGTCGCGGAACGTAATTTCAGGTAAAAGCCTGTCACTTCGCTGCGATCAGCGTTTGAGGCGCTGCAGATTTTACTCTTGTCAACAACCAGGACAGCTGACGTTTGGACTGACGTTCGATTTCTTCACATGCAACCAGTAAAGCTTTATCATCCAAGGCTGTGGCGGCCTGCTTTAAGACGGTGCAGCAAATTTGAACTTCAGAAACAATTAAATAAAGATCATGCAGATCCCTTAGTAATCCCATTGGACCTTCGCGTGTTTCCTTTAAAAGAGTCCGTGTGAGCCGGTCAGGT
>DASXKM010000504.1:0-2825 GCA_036496825.1 Puia sp.
ACCGGTTAATTCATGTAATATCATCCTTTTTACATATTTGCCGATCAGGTCGAACTCTATATTTACCAGGGATTCCGGGAAAAGGTCACGCAGATTGGTGTTATCAAATGTATAGGGAATGATGGCGACTGAAAAAGCGCTGTCCGCGACATCATAACAAGTCAGGCTGACACCATTAACAGCGACGGACCCTTTTTCCACTATCAAATACCGGAACGACCCGGGAAATTCAAAACGGAAAATCCAACTGCCATTCAGATTCTCACGAAGTATGCATTTAGCCGGGCTGTCTACATGACCCTGGACCATATGGCCGTCCAACCGGCCATTCACCCGGAGACATCTTTCGAGATTGATCCGGCTTCCCGGTCTCCATTCAGACAAAACCGACCTGGAAAGGGTTTCAGCAATTGCCGTTACCTGATAAGTATGTTCTGTCACCGATTCCACCGTCAGGCATACACCATCATGGGAAAGACTCTGATCTACCTTTAATTCGGGAGCCAGAGAGGATATAATCTGGAAAGTTTTATTGGTTCCCACTACGGAAATGGTTGAAATGACGCCCGTTGCTTCAATGATACCCGTGAACATGCTGTAAAAATCGGGATTTCCTTCCTTTTTATTACTTTATTTTGAAAAACCCCTTATCTTTGCACACCGAAATTCATTTTAAAAGGAGTACGAATTATGTTGATTATCGATTCAAAGGATTGCGAAAATATTGACAAGGCTTTAAAAAAGTATAAAAAGAAATTCGAAAAAGCCAAGGTTTTAATTCAGCTGCGCAGCCGCCAGTCATTTACCAAACCTTCCATTAAAAGAAGGGGTGAAGTCCTGAAAGCCGTGTATAAACAGCAGCTGGCTACGGGGAAATTTGACTAACCAGCCATTTCATTATAAGAATATTAATAGAGCCTTTCGGTTATACCCGAAAGGCTTTATCATTTTCTAGTGTTTAATTTTTTACTTTTAGGTGAACCAATTATCCGGCATTGAATACGGTGACCCAGCCCTTTATAGACTACTTAAAATTTGAAAAAAGATATTCGATTCATACTGTACGTGCGTACAGGGATGACCTGGGACAGTTTTTCACTTTTCTGGAATCTAATTTTGGCGAAACTCCTCTCCGTTCTGTGAGCACAACATTTATTCGTTCCTGGCTGGCCAGTTTAAAAGAACAGAAAATCACTTCAAAATCGATCAACCGGAAGATTTCCTCCCTAAAGTCTTTTTTTAAATTCCAGTTACGAACAGGTTTGCTTGAAAAATCGCCCATGACGGGTGTAATAACACCGAAATCAGGTAAAAGACTTCCGGTATATGTCGAAGAGAAAGACATACAACTGCTCATGGAACAAATTGATTTTCCGGACTCCTGGCAGGGTCGCACCGAACGATTATTAATCAGGATATTTTATAATACCGGTGTGCGACTGACGGAACTCGTAACGCTTAAAAACGGCCAAATCGATGAATCCGGAGCGACCATCCGGGTTGTCGGTAAAGGCAATAAGGAAAGAATTATTCCCATCAGTCCTTCACTATTGGATGAGATCCAACTGTACCAAGGGGAAAAACAATCATTAGCCGGTTGTCATAATACAGAACCAGCGGACACTTTGCTGGTTAACGAGGCGGGAAAGGCACTTTATGTTAAATATGCCTATCTCGCCGTCCGGAAATGGCTTTCAAGGGTCACAACAATTGATAAAAAAAGTCCCCACGTACTTCGGCACAGCTTTGCAACCCATTTAATGAACCACGGAGCCGACCTGAACTCGGTGAAGGAATTACTGGGTCATAGCAGCCTGGCGGCAACCCAGCTGTATACTCATAACACCATCGACAAGCTCCGGGAAGTGCACAAGAAATCCCATCCCAGAGGTTGAATAAGGAGTGAAAATACAGGGAATTTATAAGCCGAAATATTTGGAAAAACTCCACCAAGGAGTTAATTTCATTACGCAGGCAAGTTGATCCAACACCTGCAAAAAAGCTCTTCCATTTATTGTTTCATTGTTAAAAAAGAGAAGCTATGAACGTAAACATTCAGACTGTCCACTTCGAGGCCGATAACAAATTAGTAGATTATGTAAATAAAAAATTATCCAGATTGGATACGTTCCACGACCGAATTGTAAAGGTAGAAGTGTACCTCAAGCTGGACAATGTCGTGCACACCATTAAAGACAAGATTGCGGAAATAAAAGTGCATGTTCCCCGTCAGGATTATTTTGTAAAATGTTCCTCAAAATCATTTGAAGAGTCTTTCGATAAAGCCATGGGGTCTCTTATCAATCTGATCAAAAGAAAAAAAGATAAACAAGCTGCTTAAGCCAAAACCCCGTCAGGGGTTTTTTTATGATCATTTGTTCTGCCGAAAAAGGCAAGATGAACCATTCAGGATAAAAAACACTTCAAAATTTTTCCATTTAACAAATTCGCTTACCTTTGCCTTCCCAAAAAAACAGGCGGATAATTACGTCTGTTTTAGTTCTTTGTATACAGGTAGTATGGTAAATAGAATCAGGCCAGAGTAGCTCAGTTGGTAGAGCAGCTGATTTGTAATCAGCAGGTCGCGGGTTCGACTCCCTTCTCTGGCTCCAGGCGAGGCATCCGGGCTAAAAATCCGGCTGGCCGCGGACAGTGATTACCATCGGGCAAGTAGTCAAGTGGCCAACGACAACAGACTGTAAATCTGTTCTCTCCGGAGTTCGGTGGTTCGAATCCATCCTTGCCCACCAGCGGCGCTGACAGCGACGCGATTTGAAAGTTTGGAAATTGGAAAAATTGAAAATAAAATTTCCAATTATAAAAGT
>DASXKM010000505.1:0-6918 GCA_036496825.1 Puia sp.
ACATTTCCGCCTGCCCGCTGTTTCCATTCATTCAAATCAAATACAGTTCCGAGATATAACAAATTCAAAGCCATCACTGCATTCCCGGACGGGGTGGCGCCGTCATATATATCGCGTTTCCTTACAATTACATCATTTTGAGCTGCATGGGTGAAATAAAAATATCCACTATCTTCTTCACTGAAATTTTCAATCACCCACATAGTAAGTATCCTTGCGCGGTTCAGAAACTCAGCTTCGCCGGTCACTTCCTGTAATTGAATATAAGCTTCAATCAGAAATGCGTAATCATCCAAAAATGCTGGAATATGCTGTCTGTCTTCGCCTGTATCAGGGTGATCCGTCTCTATGGCTGCTTTCGCTTCGTTCTTCGCGGTATTTTTATAGGAATGGATGAAAAAATTTGCGCCATCGCCTTTCATTTTTTCCTCCAGGAAAGCTATGTTTCTCAAAGCAAGACGCCTGTATTCCTCATCACCCAAAGCTGCAAATGCTTTACAACAGGCTGTAATCATTAATGCGTTCCAACCCAACAAAATCTTATCATCCAGTCTGGGCCTCATTCTCCGGTTTCTCCGTTCCTTCAGTTTTTTCTTCCACTCCGCCAGTTTTGTATCGTCTTCCGATAAGACCTGATTCCTATTCTTTGCACTCAATTTCGGATCTTTTTTGTTAAAAAAACCAATTTCCGGATTTTTTATTCTGAGGATATTTTTCCCCTCCCAGTTACCCCGTTCACTGACGTCGTAAATGGAGCAAAACAGTTCTCCGTCTGATCCCAAAACTTCCAGAATTTCATTTTTATCCCATACGTAATATTTTCCCTCTTCACCTTCACTATCCGCATCCAGGGCCGAATAGAATCCTCCCTGGCCAGAATATAGTTCGTTTTTAATAAAAAGCATCGTTTCCCTTATTGCCTTCGGATAATGAGTTTGTTGTGTCAGCTGATAGGCCTCGCACATCACTATAATTAAAAGGGCATTGTCATATAACATTTTCTCAAAATGCGGTGCCAGCCACTCCCCATCTGTTGAATAACGGGCAAACCCCCCGGCCAGCTGGTCATAAATTCCACCATAGATCATTTTGTCCAGGGAAAGGCAGGCCTGATCAATGGATGACTGATCACCGGTATAATAATAGTGTTGGAGTAGAAACCTGATGGAGTATGTCTGGGGAAATTTAGGCGCAGCGCCAAAACCACCGTTTTCTCTGTCCGCTGATTTCATTAATTGCTCCTGGATAGCCTGAACATCTTCCTTCATGAAGGATCGTTCTTTAACCGAAACCTGGCTGCCGAAACCGGTTCCGGCAATATGATTTGTGAGATTATTGGCCTGTTCCTCTATTTCACTCCTTTTTTCCCTGAAAGCCGTTGATATACTTTGTAATACAGATTTCCAAGAAGGCCGGTTATGCAGATTCACGGGGGGGAAATAAGTACCTCCGTAAAACGGTTTTCCATCCGGCGTAAGAAAAACATTTAATGGCCATCCGCCGCTGCCGGCAATCGCCTGGACGGCATCCATATATATCTGATCGAGGTCGGGCCTTTCTTCCCGGTCGATCTTAATATTTACAAAAAGAAGGTTCATGATCTCCGCCGTTTCGGGATCCTCAAAACTTTCTCTTTCCATCACATGACACCAATGACAGGCAGAGTAACCAATGCTTACCAGCATGGGTTTGTCCTCATCCCTCGACTTCCGAATGGCTTCATCACCCCAGGGGAACCAATCCACCGGATTGTTTGCATGCTGCAGCAGGTAAGGACTTGATTCTTTGGCTAAACGGTTGGACAAGAGAAATTATTTATTACACATGAGAACTACGATATCGGTTTGGAATTCGTTCGGGGATCCTTCCGGAATTCTTTTTGAGTGTTTTGGATTTGCTTCATTATTCGTTCGCTTTCCTTCGCGAAGAATATGCGAACAATATGCGAAGGATATGCGAAGGATATGCGAACAATATGCGAACGAAGTGTCAACTAATATAGGTCAGATCCCGAATCCGTTACGAATGATTCCCTGCTTCAGTAATATAAATCAAATCCGTTTCCTGGCTGCCAGATACTTTTCCAGTGCGGAAACCATACTGGGTGCTGCAGGCTCCGGCGCTTTAATTTCCAGTACGAGACCAGCCTCCTCAGCCGCTCTGGTAGTATTGGTTCCGAAAGCACCAATCAACGTTCCATTTTGTTTGAACTGGGGGAAATTGTCGAACAAACTTTTCACGCCGCTGGGAGTGAAAAAGCAAATAATATCAAATGTGTTCGGACTGAATGTCTCACGAATATCATTGCTGATCGTTCGGTACATATAGGGTGTTGCAAATTCGCAGTGATTTGATTTGAGCCAGTTTATTATTTCGTTATCCTGCTGAAATTCAGAAGTGGGGTATAGGAATTTTTCGTTCTCTTTATGCTTGTTTACTACATCCAGCATGCTCTTGTTGGTTCCGTCGGAACCATAGAAAACTTTCCGTTTACGGTAAAGAATAAATTTCTGAAGATAAAGAGCAACCGCCTCGGTAATACAGAAATACTTGGTATCCTGCGATATATTGATTTTAATTTCTTCAGCCGTTCGAAAGAAATGGTCGATCGCGTGACGGCTGGTGAAAATAACTGCGGAATAGATCCCGATTTCTACTTTCTGACGCCTGAAATCCTTTGACGGAATGCCCTCCAGCCTGATAAAAGGCAGAAAAGACATCTCCACGTCATGCCTCCTCGCAAGTTCAAAATATGGAGACTTATCAGATTCCGGCCGGGGTTGGGTGATTAAAATCTTTTTTACTGCAATCTCAGACATCACGGCTATATCCTTTTTATCCCTATTTTTAATCAATGTATATAATATTAGAAAAATGCGTTTGCAAAATTAATAAGCTTTTTCCAAATAAGTAACTAACACTTTGTAAATCAATAGCAGAGGAGCTATTTCGAAAGCGCAAAGGTATAGAAAAAAGTGTAAACCACTGATATTTATTTCTTTGTGCAGAATCGAATAACTGCCCAGGAACCGGTACACATAAAATATGCCTATCATGACCAGGGAAATGGTTATCGCGATTTCTGAAATCACGGGTCCTGAAAATGAAATCAATACCAGAAAGGGAAGCAGGAAAATTCCGATGATTTTATTGGTCATAAAAACAACGAACAAATAGGTTTCTGCGGATCGGCTGTTATTAAAGATCCAACCGGTCATTTTCAGAATCATAAATTTCGTTAAGTAAAGAACAGCCAGAAACACTGTACAATACAGAAAATGCATCCAAAATAAGTCGGAATTGCCGTCATGATAACGAAGCAGAAAAGCACCATATAAACCACCCGAAAACACAAATAAATTGTTGAGCAAAAGCGAGGGAAAAGGAGATTGTAAAACCTGTTCCCGCAGCTGTTGCTGACGCATGGATGCCCTGAAAAAAAGAGTCAACAGATTGGCCAGATATTTACCAAAAAATAACTTGACAACTGCAAAATAAAATAGCAACAGGACCAGTAAATAAAACATTGCATCGTAGGAATCACGAGCATAGTTATACACTCTTATGTGAATGGCCTTACCGAAAAAATTAAAAAAAGGCTGTGTTTTTAAAAGTTCAGACCATTCAATGGCCATGTGGCCGTAATCAGCCGGTTTTCTTGCATTAAATCGCAGTGTATCTGTATAAAACACGACGGTCGTATCTGCGGAAACTTTCGCGGGTTTCCGGACAACGGGCTTCATGACCGCCGAATCATTCCGAACAGGTATGAATAAAGCCGTGTCGGTAGTCCTGATGGAATCAGGTGTTGATTGGGCCGTTACCAGGCTGATCTGAAACAAGACACAAACAAAGAGTATCGCCTGCTTTCCCGATAAATAAAAATTTGAAATAGAACTCTTCACAATCCCCGGTTCTGTTTGCTGAATCCGGCCCCGGAAAGGAAAAATTAAATTACAGCATCGCCCAATGAACTGAATTGAAAGTGGGTTCACAGTTGAAGGTTGCATTGAGTGTTCAGCGTTCATCATTCTTCATTCAACGCAAAGATTTGTGATTCAATGCGGATCTTCTAAAAAAAGTTTACATAGCCTAAATGAATCTTGGCCTGGCCGAATTCGAATGGATTGCTGCCTGATTTTCCAACTGCATAAGACATATTGAAAATACCTGCCTTCGTCTCGAAAGCCAATCCTAACCCGACGCCCAGATAAAGACTATTATTTGAGTATCCCGGCACATCATTTTTTGCCCAACCACCATCAATGAAACTAAACAGAAATGAATTCATTCCAATCAAATACCGGTATTCCACGCTGGTCACTGTATATTCGGATGCAAGGATACTCTCTTCATCAAATCCCCGCAACAATTTATATCCACCAATCTGGAATAATTCATTCCGGAAGATTTTCGGGCTTTGATACCAGGCAGCATTTACAGCAAACCGAATGGTGGATGTATGACCCAGCTGAAAATAATGTGCTCCTGCCAGGTTCAGCCTGAATTGATATGAAGATGTTTTGACCGTATCGTAAAGCGCCCCATAGTCAAACGATGGATCATTCTCGTCTTTGAGTTGCAAAATTTGACTATTCTTTTTTAACCTTTTTGTTCCTGCAGATCCAATAAAATAAATTTCGTTTCCCCGCACCGCATTGAATCTATAATTCGTATTATTAAATTCATAAGTTGCACCCAGACTCAGTGAACTCACATCCGCCACTTCAGGCAATTGGCGCGTGGCAATGATATGCGCTGTATCAATGGTAAGTACTGTGCATCCCGTAGACTGAATAAAAACAGAAGCTTTCCGGTTCATTGAAGCGTTGAATTGAATTCCCACCAATCCGTCCGTGTTGATATAGGATGAATCCTTTTTGTATAATGAAAAAGCGAGGTTAACGCCATAAGGCGAATGAAATAAATATGGCTGCTGAAAATTCACATTTAGTCTCGGCGATTTTTGCTGCAACTGCTGCCAGTCAAGTCCCAGACTTTCTCCGTTGCCAAAGGGATTTCTGAGTACTACCGTTGCCTGACCTGTAACAAGAAGTTTAGAATTCTGCTGATCATTACTGTTCGGCATAAATCCGACCAGGGCGTCAATCTGGCTGCTTTTTTTCGGCTTTAGATATAAATTTAATATTGAGCCGGTACCCAGCATGTTTACATTCCAGGGCCTTTCTTCCTGCACAAAGGGCAATTCCATAATTCGTCGGCTGATGGTTAATAAACGCTCCTTTTTGTAAATACTTCCTTCGGGAATGCCGAGGTATCTTTCCATGAAATCGACAGAAATTTTTGCGGTGCCGTTAATGCGAATACTGTCAATTTTATAAAGTGGCCCCCTTTGCACATCAAGGACTGCCTGGATCGCGCCCTGATTAATCTGAACGGAATCCAGCGAAATTTTTGCAAACGGATATCCATTATTTTCGAGCCAGTTAAGTAATATCATTTCTTCTGAGTGAAACTTTTCGAGAGTAGCCGGTTTGCCGATTAATTTTTTTGAACTCCACCCCGCCTCTTCTAATAATCCGGTATCAGAATGTCTTGTTCGGATCACTGACCATGTAAATTTTTCGCCAATATAAAGTTGCAGGAAAGCGGCGACTGAATCCATCCTTACACTGTCGATCGAGGCAGCTGTAAATCCTTTATTTCGTAAAATATCCGTGAGCTTGTAGATATATTCAGTGCATAACGCACGGTCCTTGAAGGAACTGGGAATACCAAGCGCATTTGCTTTCACGATCGAGTCAGGTGAACTGATTCTGACGTGCAGGGCATACTGTGCGGAAACCCTTCGAACCGATGCAATCAACAACAGAAGTATCAGTCCATATAATCTTAATTTCGCCATTCGCTCAATTCGCATTCGAAATTCCATAAAATTAGCCAATCCAATGGCAGGCATCTATATTCATATTCCTTTTTGCAAACAGGCCTGCACCTATTGTAATTTTCATTTTTCTACCAACCTTGGTTTGCAAAACGATTTTACTGCCGCTTTATTGAAAGAAATCGAATTACGCCAGGCTTATATTCAGGGAGAAATGATAGAAACAATTTATTTCGGTGGCGGCACACCTTCGATGCTTTCATCAGAGGCACTCCATCAGATAATGGATTCAGTAACCGGGCATTTCAGAATAGTTTCAAATCCGGAAATCACTTTGGAAACCAATCCGGACGATATCAACCCAGCCCGGCTGAATGATTGGAGGAAAGCTGGTATCAACCGGTTGAGCATTGGCGTACAGTCTTTTTTTTCAGAAGACCTCACATGGATGAACCGTGCCCATAATAGTGATCAGGCAATCCGGGCTGTTGAAGATTCCAAAAAGGCGGGAATTGAAAATTTCAGCCTGGACCTGATCTATGGAACTCCGGGATTGACGGAAGAAAAATGGGAATCTAATCTACAGAGAGCTATTTCACTGGAGCCCGCCCATATATCCTGTTATGCTTTAACTGTAGAGCCCAAAACACCTCTTTTTCATTTGATCAAAATGAAAAAAAGCGTACCGGTAGATCCTGAAAAACAGGCGAGTCAGTTTTTAACAGGGATCCGTGTGCTGGAAGCGGCTGGTTTTGAACACTATGAAATTTCGAGCTTCGCCCGGCCGGGTATGAAGAGCCGGCATAACAGCTCATACTGGATGTCCAAAAAATATCTGGGACTTGGACCTTCGGCCCATTCTTTTGATGGAACCAGCCGACAATGGAATATTTCCAATAACGCCCTTTATATCAAATCGCTGAATACAGGCCAGCTTTGCTATGAATCTGAAAATCTTCTTCCCAGGGATCTCCTTAATGAATATATTATGACGTCCCTGCGAACAAATGAAGGACTGGATTTGCAACATGTTATAAAACATTTTGGTAAACAGAAAGGCAGCATGCTGGAAA
>DASXKM010000506.1:0-5487 GCA_036496825.1 Puia sp.
TGTACTCCATAATGATCCGGGCAGGTAAAATAGAAAGGGAATAGGACTGTGATCCCATCGATACATTCCTTTTAAACAGGATGGGAGCCCCTGACTGATTTTCAGCTGCCATATTCAAATGGTCCACGAAGACTTTACGTATAAAACGTACATCATCCGCGGATGCCTGAAACCGGAAATGGTCTGAAAGGCTAAAATGACCGCCTGTCCATGTAATCGTTTTGGGCAGGGGAAGTAAAACCGGTTTGCCCGAATTTGGAGAAGATTGGAGATTTACCGCAACAGCGGTTTCAGCGGGTAATGGGGTCGCTTTATATATGGAATGGTAGAAGATCAAAAGGCTGATGATGATAATAACAATTAAACCCAAAATGCCAAGCGCGATAATTTTTAATACTCTAAGCAGTCGTTTCATTTTTTGAGCCTTTAAAAAAACTTTAGATGGCGGTAGTTCTTATCGTGGATTTAATGAAGATATAAATATAGCAAATCGGGATGGGGCTTGAACCGGATTAAAATGTATTTTTAAGCACAGGAATTATAATACACCAATCAAATGACAACAATTCTAACGCTTGTTGATTTTTCTGACGCATCGGCGAATGCTGTTTCATTTGCAGCAGAACTTTCAAAAAGATCTTCTGCCCGTCTCGTAATTTCAAATATTCTTCAGAAGGATGTTGATGAAGAAGAGACAAAGGATAGATTGAAATCTATTGAAAGCGACCTGAAAAAATCTTTCGACATAAACTGCGAAACATTTCTTGCCCACGGGAGCCTGATTACCACACTGAAAAAAATAATAGCTGTCCAGCGACCCGATATGATTGTAATGGGTACGAAAGGAGCAAGCGGTTTGAAAAAAATGCTGATCGGAAGCAATACAGTAAACGTGATCTCGAAAATAAAGGTGCCGGTTCTTGTGATTCCGGAAGTGGCTCGGTTTGAAAATTTTTTAAAAAAAGGAAAGGACAGGATTGTTTTAGCCACAGATCTTGACGAATTGGAAAATCAGACCGGGCTCGATATTCTCAAGGAAATCGCGTTACTAATTATTGAGCCAAAAATAAGAGTGTTGAGTGTCCGTCCGAAAAATACCAGCCTTTCCGATTCGAAAAGAATGGAGCGTGACTTACTGCTTTTTATGTTTAAACCAGAGGTCGAAACCGAACGCGTGACCATTTTCAGTAAAAGCGTGATTGGCGGAATTAATTATTATCTTAACATGAACAACGACACAGGCATGATCGCCATGATTGCCCGGGATTCCGGTCATCTTTTTCAAAAGCATTATACAAGAGAAATGGCTTCTCATTCACACTTGCCGCTGTTGGTTTTGTATGACGCTAAAATTTAATTTTAACCACCTCACCAAAGCCTGCGCTGAAATGAAAGCGCTGATCCTTCACTGCATGTTGATTTTTCTTTTGTTACATGCATTGAACCTGAGCGCCCAGCAACCACAGGTTAAATTCATTCAGGTTACCGGTATCAATGGAATTTCGCTGGGAAAAATAAATGCTATCATCAGAGATAAGTATGGCTTTATCTGGCTCTCCGATCAGTCGAATCGTTGTATCATCCGGTATGACGGAAGCCATATGACGAGATACCAGAACGATCCAAAAAATCCAAATTCCCTGGGCGGCTTTTATCCGGAAACTTTGCTGGCAGACAGCAATGGAAATATCTGGATCGGCTTTTATGGTAGCGGCCTTGATAAATTTGATCCTGTCACAAACCATTTTACCCATTACCGTCACAAGGAAAATGAACCCGGAACGCTGAGTAATGATTTTGTGACCGCCCTTTTGATGGATCATGGGGGAAATCTCTGGGTAGGCAGCTATGGCGGCCTGGATCTGATGAATCAGGGAAAAGGGACATTCAAAAATTTTAGAAATAATCCAAATGATCCGTCGAGTCTGAGTTGCGATTCCGTCAGGACATTGTATGAAGACAAATCGGGCGTTCTCTGGGTGGGTACCGGATTTGCTTTTCAGCCCGGCAGTGCAGGAGGCCTTAACCGGTTCAACAGAAACACCGGCAATTTTATACGCTACCTGCATGATCCGAAGAATCCGCAAAGTCTGATCGATAATAAAGTGCGGGCCATTTTTGAAGACAGCTACGGAAATTTCTGGGTAGGTACTGCCGGAGACGGATTGCATACGATGGACAGAAAGACGGGTGTATTTACGCGCCTTACGTATAACCCAGACAAACCGGACCATCTGAGCAGAACACCGTTGAATGATGAATTTGATCATATCACATTCATCACAGAAGATACAGAACGAAAGATCTGGATCGGTACGCTGATGAATGGCCTCATACGTTACGATCCGCTGACAAAAAAAATTGAACATTTCGGAAGCCGGGATGACAAGTCAGGAATATATAAAGACAGTTCCAGCTGGTGTGCCACTCCGACAACCGATGGTTTGATCTGGATAAGCACCCAAAGAGCAAATGTCTTTATCATTGATCTCTACAATACAGTCATACCTTATCATGCAGATAAGGCCCATCGTGTGTACTTTACTTTTAATGAAGAAGGTGATTCGGTTGTCTGGTATGGGACTGAAAAAGGAATGTTGCGAAAAAATCTTAATAACGGAACAGAACGCTGGTTTCTGCATGATCCGCACAATCTGAATAGTCTGAGTAATGATACTGTTTTTCATATTGTCAAAGATAGAAAGGGTGATTTCTGGATCGGAACTAAAAACGGATTGAATCATTACGAAGTAAAAACAGGAAAATTTACCAGGTATGATCCGGATCCAACAAATCCATCCTGGAACGGAATCTTCAAGTTTTGTCTGAGCAAAGACTCCATCATTTGGGCAGGCATATTTACTGATAACGGATCAGGTGGCGGACTGGCCAGACTTGATCTCAGAACCAGAAAATTTACGCATTACAGAAATGATCCGTCTGACCCGAACAGCCTGTGCAATAATCAAATCTCCGCCCTTCTGGAAGATGAAAATTCAAATTTGTGGATCGGAACCATGAATAATGGCGGACTCGATAAAATGAATCCGTTTACCGGAAAATTTACCCACTATATGCCCGGCCTCGTGGTGACGACAATTTATAAAGACTCATCCGGAATGATCTGGGTGGGTACACTGGCCGGTCTTTTTTGGTATGACAGGACAGCAGATCGTTTCGTTTCAATTTCCGACAACAATTCCCTGACCAGTGTCGTCATGATTTCATCTATTGCCGGAGACAGATCTGATAATCTGTGGATAAGTTCCGAAAACGGGATCTTCATGTTGAACAAAAAAAGAGATCGCACCATCCGTTTTGGAAGGGAACAAGGCGTTCCTGCGGCGAATGCGCAATTCGTGATCGGATCATCATTTACCGGGCAGCGTGGAAAAATCAGTTTTGGCGACGCTGGAGGTTACTATACTTTCAATCCCGATATCATGATTCGCGACATGGGCCAGCCACCTTTATATATCACCAGATTCTGGCTCGATAATACAGAAATCTACCCCGGAAAAAACAGCCCGTTGAAAACAACATTGGATAATACAAAAGAAATAACGCTGAATCATAATCAGAATGTATTTTCTTTCAGTGCCGCCATCATTGATTTTCGTAACCGGGGAGACAGGCAAATCCATTATATGCTTGAAAATTATGACAAGGACTGGAGGACAACCGCGGATGAAGAGCGTATACAATATTATAAAGTGCCTCAAGGCAATTATATTTTCAGGATCAAGTCACCAGGTTCTGGTAATGGCGCATGGGTTGAAAGAAACATAGCCATCGTGATATCTCCACCCTGGTGGTCAACCTGGTGGGCATATGGAATCTATGGAATCCTGTTTATTCTTGCTGCATTATCAGTGCATCGATATCAGAGGGAACAGGTCATTAAATCAGAAAGGGAAAAAACAAGAGTAAAAGAACTTGCACAGGCAAAGGAAATTGAAAAGGCATATCATGAACTGAGAACCACCCAGTCTCAACTGATACAAGCTGAAAAAATGGCTTCATTGGGTGAACTGACAGCCGGCATCGCGCATGAGATTCAGAACCCGCTAAATTTTGTAAATAATTTTTCAGAAATCAATAAGGAACTGATCGAAGAACTGGAGCTTGAACGAAAAAAAGGAATCCCGGATCTGAAACATGAACAGGATCTGATGAACGACATCAGGACAAATGAAGATAAGATCAGTTTCCATGGCCGGCGCGCCGACGGGATCGTGAAGAGCATGCTCCAGCATACCAGGACCAGCTCCGGCAAAAAAGAACCAACTGATATCAATGCCCTTGCCGATGAGTACCTGCGACTTTCTTATCACGGTCTTCGGGCAAAAGACAAGTCATTTAATGCGACCCTCGAGACGAGATATGATGCATCGATCGGACAAATCAATTGTATTCCGCAGGATTTGGGACGGGTATTGCTGAATCTGTATAATAACGCATTATATGCTGTGCATGAAAAAAAGAAACAAAAGCCTGCAGATTATGATCCAACGGTTTCCGTCAGTACAAAGAAACTGGATGACCGGGTGGAAATCAGAGTGAAGGATAACGGGAACGGCATCTCCGACAAAGTAAAGGACAAAATTTTTCAACCCTTCTTTACCACCAAGCCAGCCGGTCAGGGTACCGGGTTGGGTTTGTCATTGAGCTACGATACCGTAAAGGCACATGGGGGTGAAATTAAAGTGGAATCGACAGAAGGCCAGGGCAGCGAGTTTATCATTCTATTGCCAGATTCCTTAATCTGAAGAGGAACCTTTGTCACCAACAAACCATTGTTCTTTATTTCTGAACAGTAGATTGAATGTAGTAAGAGACCCATAGCACCGGGTGATGTATTGCTGCATATTCACCTTTTCTTCGTCACTCAGATTTTTGCTGCTGTTTATATTTTGTTCCAAAACGCGGAGTCTGTCCCGGAGCAGCACGATTTTGTGAAAGAAATCGCTGATCGGAATTTCCTTTGGTTTTAGACTCTTGTCGAAAGGCTGCAACAGCATAACCCCCTTGTTCCATTTTTCACCCAGTGGTACATTCTCCGAGATGCCACCCCAGAATCGCAGGATATTCACGAGCGACTTTTCAACCTCTGACTGGGTTTCAATTTCGGCACTGACATTTTCAGGAACGATTTCATCCAGATGCGAATCGGTTTTATCTATTTCCTTCACTCCGACATTAATAAAAGAAACCAGGTATGTGGTGTACTTAACAGCGACAATGACTCCAGGGCCGTGCTGCGAATGCTGGAGCCTTGTGCCGATTCCTAAAAGAAGCTGATCCATACAGAGATTTTGGTTCAAACTTACCCAAATATTTTTTGTTATTTGTTTTCAGAGAACTGTTATCTGAGCGCGGGATATTGCGCATAGAGATCTTCCACCAGTTCTTTCCGGTATCCCGGTGTGTGACTGTACAGAATAATCGCTTCACTGGCTTGTATCAGTTCGTTACTGACAACCTTGC
>DASXKM010000507.1:0-4993 GCA_036496825.1 Puia sp.
AAAGCTTAAAGCCAAACCGGAAGCAGGGGGCTGGAGGCCCCTTACGCCGAAAGATCAAGGCCCAAAGCCTAAAGCCAAACCGGAACCAACGATGGAAGATGCACTTGCAGCGTTAAAAATGAAATTCAAAAACTGATTGAGCAGGAAGCGGGAAGCAGGAAGCAGGAAGCTTTGGCTTCATGCCTCGAGGCTCCTGCCTAAAGCTTCCCGCCTTTTTTAGGATCCGGCTTTAATCTTTTCGCTGCTTTCAACTGTGTCAATAATATCCATTCAATCTGGCCATTGACACTGCGGAATTCATCCACAGCCCATTTCTCCAGACTCTTGTAAATGTTTTCATCGATCCTTAGTACAAATGCTTTCTTTTCAGCCATTCGCTTGAATTTATGTGTACAGGGTTCCTGTATTCAAAACGGGGGTTGCTGCTTTTTCCCCACAGAGCACAACCATCAGGTTGCTCACCATTGTCGCTTTTTTCTCCTCATCCAGCTGCACGATACCCTTTTTTGATAGCATCTGAAGAGCAAGCTCAACCATACCCACAGCACCTTCTACGATTTTAAACCTGGCCGCCACGATGGCTGTGGCCTGCTGACGCTGTAACATCGCCCCGGCAATTTCAGGTGCATAAGCGAGATGACTGATCCTTGCCTCCTTGATGATAATACCTGCAGGAGCGAGTCGCTCGTGTAATTCTTTTTCAAGCAGATCATTTACCTGGTCACCTCCGTCTCTCAATGTGATATCCGCGTGTTCGTCTTCCATGTGATCATAAGGACACGAAGTGGCAAGATGTCTGATCGCTGCTTCACTTTGTATTTTTACATACTGATCGTAATTAGCCACGTCAAAAGCTGCTTTGTATGTGTCACTGACCTGCCATACAATTACGGCAGCGATTTCAATCGGGTTTCCCATCTTGTCATTTACTTTCAGCTGGTTGCTCTCCATGTTCTCTGATCGTAGAGAAATTCTTGCTGAACTATAAAACGGATTGACCCATAGAAGACCGTTTGCTTTTACGGTGCCGACGTATTTACCAAAAAAGGTAAGTACGCGAGCCTGGTTGGGATTCACTATGATTATTCCCTTCGCAAAAAAGATAAAGGCGATCATGCAAATTACACCACCAATATTTAATTGCGGTGTTTCCTGTCGTGCGCCGTCAGTAAAAAAATAGCCGGCCAATCCTAAAAGAACCAAACATAAAAGAAGGATGGCAAATCCTGATATGGGTTTAGTTGTCTTTTCCATGGTATGTTATTGAAATGATATTAATATGATATCAAAGGTAAATCTTTATTTGACTTTGTCAAATAAAGATTTGCCAGTATGGAAGTATGGAAGACTGGAAGTGTGGAAGTAACTGAAGTCAGCTGCCAACTACCAACCGTCAACGGTCAACGGTCAACGGTCAACCGTTGTATCTTTGCAACCAAATGATAATTAATGAATCTTTCCTTAAAAAATAAAACCGCGGTGATCTGCGGAAGCTCACAGGGTATCGGACTGGCGGCGGCAAAAGAACTGGCGGTCAATGGCGCGAATTGTATTCTGATCGCCCGTAATCCGGAAGCGCTTCAGGCAGCGGCGGGACAATTATCTGTTTCTGGAGATCAGCATCACCAGTGGTTTGCAGCAGATTTTTCGGATAACCATGCAGTGGATGAAGTTATCAAAAGCGCCGTGCTAAAGCAGCGCGTGGAGATCCTGATCAATAATACCGGCGGACCAAAAGCCGGACCCATCCTGGACGCGTCTACTGATGCATTTGAAATGGCCTTCAGACAACACCTCATCAACAATCAGATTCTTGTCAGAGCAGTTGTCCCGGGTATGAAGGATGCCGGTTACGGGAGGATCATTAATATTATTTCAACTTCTGTAAAAACACCGTTGGCCAATCTCGGGGTATCCAATACAATCCGGCTGGCGGTGGCTGCATGGGCCAAAACCCTGGCCAATGAAATCGGACAGTTTAATATTACCATTAATAATATTCTTCCCGGTCTAACCCAAACACAAAGACTGAATGAACTAATGAAACATTCTGCCAGCGCGGCAAAAAAAGATCAGACGCTGATTGAATCACAACTGATAGAAAGTATTCCTGTGAAACGATTCGGAACTCCGGATGAAATCGCCAGCGTGATCGCTTTTCTTGCATCTCCGGCCGCTTCATATGTGAACGGTACCAATATTGCAGTGGATGGAGGCCGTACGCCGGCACTGTAATTAACTCTGTTTGTGCGGTTGTAAAACCCCGAATATATTTCCTTCCGGATCTTTTCGGTATGCCAGCCAACCCACACCGGGCACTTCCATTTTGTCCAGTGCAACGGATCCACCGGCTTTTGTAATTTTTTCCAAAGTGTCATCGATATTTTCCACTTCGATCGTGCAGATATAAGCATTCACCGGCTCACCGCCCTTCGGACCATCACCATGCCTGGGGGTGATGCCACCGTTGATTCCGTTCCACTGACTTTTATCATCATCCTTTCCGGTGACTACGACACGGAAATTACCTATCTGTGGTCCCATGTCCGTAATGTTCCAGCCGAAAACATCTTCATAAAATTTTTGTGTACGATCGAGATCCTTTGCATGTATTTCAAAATGTACAACGCGGTTCATAGTGATTAATTATTAATGATTAATTATTAATAGCTGTCAGTCCCATTTCATAGAGCCAATACACCAGTCCATAATGTTCATCGAGCAGGCGTATTTTTTTGAATCCAAGTTTTTCGTAAATATGTCTTGCATCGTACATCACTTCGGCTGAATGCAAACTGATCATCGTTTCGTTTGTCTCCTTCGCTTTTTCGATACAAAGTTTTGTGAGTGCCGTTGCAATTCCTCTTCCTCCGGCGTCCGGATGAACGCCTACCATGCGTATATAAGATGTTTCAGCAGAATAAACTTTTGTAGGATTGCCCTTCGGTACCAGATAAGCCATGCCGAGCAGCTTTCCATTTTCTTCACAAACGAAAGAATAACAGTCGCGCACAAGTACCGGAAATGTCTGGTCCCATTTTAACAGCGTTTCCATCCTGAGCCAGTTTTCAGGAGTCAGGTGTTTCTTTAAACGACCGTAAGAAGCCAGGCCCAGTTCTTCGAGTGCAGACAAATCTTTCTGCTCAGCGGCCCGGTAAATCATAAAATTTTTGAATTTTCCTTATTAATATTCAAACCGCCTGATCTCCGGATTATTTAAAATTTCATGGATAAACTCAAGATGGTTTTTTTTAGTACCCCTGACAAACCATTCGCCTGAAATGGTATCACCATCCTTCACTTCGCGGCCCCTTTTATATTTCAGGTGATGTGACTGAAAGCATTTTTCAAATCGTTTCATCGTCTGTTCTTTGAAATCCGTTACGATACGGTAAGTTCTCATCTGGTTTATGTGATCGATCCAGTTTTCCGCCAAACCGAAAACATAAAGCATGAGTAGTATGAGGATACATCCAACGGCGGACACCCATTCATAACCCGCGCCGATGCCCATGCCGAGCGCTGCGGTTACCCAGATCATAGCAGCCGTTGTGATACCATTCACGCCCAAATCGCCTTTAAATATGACGCCAGCGCCTACAAAGCCGATACCTGTTGCAATATTGGAGGCGATGCGGTCGGGATTGCTGCCTGCGCCGATGTATTGCGAAAAAATGGTGAACAGGGTAGAGCCCAGACATATCAGTGTGAGAGTGCGAAAGCCGGCTGATTTGCTGCGGTATTCCCTTTCAGCGCCAATCAGACCTCCGATAAATATGGAAAGCAATAATTTGACGAGAATGTCTGGCGGCAGGTTCATGGATTTTTGTACTTTGTTCTCCTAAGATAATTAAGTTTGATAAATAGGAGCCGGGTGGTATTTGGAAACATCCGGGGACAGAAGGAGAAAATAATGAATCTGTATTTTATAAGCGGGCTGGGTGCGGACAAACGGATTTTTCAGAACCTGGTGCTGCCTGCGTGTTTTAAAATGTATTATATCGAATGGCTGCCGGTTTTGAAAAACGAAACCCTCGAATCCTACTGCGGGCGGCTGAGTAGTCAGATTAACCTGCAGGAGCCATTTTCTCTGGTGGGCCTTTCCTTTGGGGGTGTGATCGCCGTTGAAATGTCAAAATTTCTTTCACCGGTACAAACGGTGCTAATCTCCAGTTTTTGTTTTAAAACTGAAGTACCCTGGTTCTATATTTTACTTGGGAACTCCAAAATCTATAAAATTATACCGCCACGTTTCCTGTTAAGACCGAATAATATCGCTTTTCGTCTTTTTGGCGCTTACAAACCGGAAGTAAAGAGTCTGCTCAAAAATATTTTTCAGGATACCGATCCTGTTTTCTTTGAATGGTCCATCCGGCAACTATTCTCGTGGGACAATCACTGGAAGCCTGCGAATCTGATCCGGATACACGGAACCGCTGATAAAATCCTGCCATATAGAGATATGATGAATGCAATTCCGGTGAAAGACGGCGAGCATCTGATGGTGTATAATAAATCAGCAACTGTGAGCCGGATTCTGACGGAAAAACTGATTGCGTAATAGACATCTCCTGATGGCATTTAATAAGTTCAAATCCTTACATTTGCATCCCAATAATCTGATCATTCAGCCCGGATGGCGGAATTGGTAGACGCGCCAGACTCAAAATCTGGTTATCGCAAGGTAGTGCAGGTTCGATTCCTGTTCCGGGCACCTAGCCACGCTTCAGCGTGGCTTTCTTTTAGAGGTTACATTTATGCTTTACGGGGTGAAATCCACAGCACTATAATCAATAAACTCCGCTTTCAGCAGTGTTCACTATTTCGAGGTCATCTAAAAACATCCATTCTTCACCTCCTGGCCAGGAACATAAACCCATTCCTTTTTCTTCGCTTATTTCATCTATAGTGGCTAATAGCTTTTTATAGATTTCCGTTTTTGTTTTAATCCTCACATCATCTCCAACATTAAATTTCACAGCATTCATTTTAC
>DASXKM010000508.1:0-2136 GCA_036496825.1 Puia sp.
ATAAGTATCAAAAGTCATATACTCAGTCTTAAAATTCCGGATAAATTTAAGCCGGGGTCTGTACACAGGTTGGAATTCACCATTTACCCAACGCCAGTCCAGGCGATTACGGGCGGTCAGTGTAATTTTCAGCGGCAGATGAAAATTTGAATTCATTTCCGTTTCCAGAATATTGATGACTTTCTTCTGATCGCCCGGCGGCGTGTTTGAGTAGGAATATCCAGCCCTGAACCAGCAATAATAGCCGACGGTTGTATCATGCAGCTCTTCAAATTTCCTGCCTCTAAACCAGGGCAAAGCAAAATAGTCAAGATAGATCCCCGCGGATCCATCGGTGTACTCTGAATTGGCTCTGGTTCCCGAAACCATTCCGTAAAGCCGGATTCTTTCACTGATCCGGTAATAAATATCTATTTCGGGCCAAATCTGTTTTTTTGACGAGGAAGAATCCTGTGCATTTATCCATTGTATGCTGAACGTGAAGCATGTTAATAAAACAAATTTCAAAAATGGAGTCTTCACTAATCTGTCGTTTAACGGTTAAATTCTATAAGTCGGAAGTTTAAAATGACGGTTTCTTTGATCAGGTATTGCCGACACTTCAAATTGATGCAAAAAAACGTCTTATTCCAAATAACTGTAGATTTGTTTTACGGTTAAATAATTAAAAATTACCCGATTATTGATCCCGCTTAATTAACTTTATTAGGAATCTTTTTTTAAAACAACTATTATGAAAAAATTGATCTCTCTCTCAGCCGCCACCATGTTTTCATTGATCTTGTTAACTTCATGTGGACCCACCCTCACTGTAACCAGTGATTATGATCATACAGCCAATTTCAGCCAGTATCATACTTTTAAAATCGTAAAACTGGAACAGCAGTACCAGGCGCTCAGTCAGCTAAATCAAAACCGTGTTATTGCTGCCGTGAGGGCTCAAATGATTGCCAAGGGCTTTACTGAAGCAGAAAATGCCGACCTGCTTGTGAACATTACCAGTATTTTGAAAAATGAAAAAGAAATTGTTGCGAATTCTTACGGTTACGGAGGCGGATACAGGCCATATGCGTGGGGTGGTGGTAATATGTCCACTACGGTGAATGTGCAGAATTATGTAGCCGGTTCGCTGATTATTGAAGTGGCTTCTGCGCAGGGGAGCAAATTACTTTGGGAAGGTATTGGCAACCAGGATATAGATGCACCTTCAAAAAATCCTGATCAGACAGTTCCTGCGGCGGTGCAGAAAATCATGGCGAGTTTCCCTCCGGGAATGACGGCAAAATAAGGGTTTGAATATATTTAAAAATTAAAAAAAGGGAGCGAGCTCCCTTTTTTAGTTATTAGTCATTGATCATTAATAATTACAGCCTGAACCCAACAATGAAAAATATTGCGATGGTTTCATTGTCGTACTTGGAAGAGTAAAATCCTTTTAATTCAGCAGCATAAGAAATAGTTGGTTTCTGTACAAACCGGTATCCGACGGTAACAGCGAAATCTGCCGCAGAGAAGTAGCTCGAATTAAAGTTATAAGCGCTGTCCGTATTACTGATATTATTATAGTTCAGAGATTGACCCATTGACCAGTTTACGTATATTTTTTTCGAGAATTTCATAGAAGCTACGAACATCAGTGGTACGGCTGAATTGGTGATATCTCCCTTGGGATTTGTACTTTTTACAGAATAGAGCCTATAATAACCGGTTTCAAAACCCAGCGATACAAAAGAGTGCCGGGGCTCCCACATGAACCTGGCAGAAATCGCATATTTAAATGAGCTCACACTATCTTTCAGAATTTCAAGGTTATTGATAAAATAGCTGGGACCTGCACCGGCATAAATTGCAAATTTGCGGTATTTGCCCGTTTCTCCTTCTCCATTCTGGGCAAAAGATTTACCGGTCAGGAAACAAAATAACAGAGCAATAAGTATTTTATGAATGCGCATGCGATAATATTAATAACCAGAAAAATATTTGTTCCGTATATTCATTTTGTCGTGTACCAATCATATACTACAAAACAGGGGTAGTCGGATATAAATCCATCGAACTGACCGTTTTTCATATAGTTTGCAATCAGCCCTTCGTCGTTCAGCGTCCAGCTGATCACTTTTATTCCCATAGAGTGTG